>CAKUDW010000004.1 GCA_934645275.1 uncultured Clostridia bacterium | reverse complement strand
GGCTATAACCTGCTCGAGCCGCTGGGTGATATGAATTTCCTGGCTAAGCAGGGCAACAACGGGCCCATATGGGCGTTGATCGCGCTGGATTGCGGCGATTACGAAATTCCGGACGGCGCGAACTATATCCGCGAAATGCTGGTGCAGGCGGTGCTGAACATGCAGCTGGAGGATGGCGGCTGGGCCTTCGCGGGCAATTCGGCCGATTCAGATATGACCGGCATGGCGCTGCAGTCGCTCGCGCGCTACTATGTGCACGAGGGCGAGGCACAGCTCTTCGCCGTGGATGTGAATTCGGCGGTGGACGCGGCGCTCGCGCGCCTTTCCGAAATGCAGTTTGACGACGGCAGTTTTGGTACTTTCGACGGCAACGGCAACATTGTGCCCACCAGCGAATCCATTTCGCAGGTGCTCACCGCGCTGTGCGCGCTGGGCGTCGATCCGGAAGCCGACGAGCGCTTCATTAAAAACGGCAATTCCGTCGTGGACGCGCTGATGGAATACTATGTCGAGGGCGGCGGTTTCAGGCATCTGCTCGATCACGATCGAGACGGCATGGCAACCGAACAGGCGTATTACGCGTTGACTTCCTACGATCGCCTGCTTTCGGGTAAGACTCGCCTTTACGATATGACCGACGCGCTGAACGCGGCGCAGTAAAACGCAGGGAGAATTTTCATGAAAAAAAAGCGGCGCATTGCAAATATCATCATGGTTGTCGTCATTCTGGCCGTCGCGGCCGCAGGGCTTTATGCCGTGGGCAGCGTGCGCGGCTGGTTTGGCGGCGAGCGGGACGCGGCAGTGCTCGCGGATGTGCGCGGCGTGGTCAACCTGACGCGCGGCGGCGTGGCCTATCCGGTGGAGGAAGAGACGGCGCTGCGCGAAGGCGACGCGCTTTCCTGCGCTGCGGGCGCGACGGCCGTGATTCGGCTGAACGACGGCACGATTGCACTGGGCGGCGGGGCAGAGGCGACGATTCTATCGCCTAAGACGAATGCGTTCAGGGCCGAACTCGCCTCTGGCGAGGTATTTGTGAACGCGCGCAGTGCGCTGGAACTTGATTTTGTTGAAAAAGCGCTCAACTTTGAGGACGCGGCGGCGCTGCTTTCCGTGCGCGGCAGCGCGCAGACGCTGACGGTATTGGATGGCAGCGTGGCGGATACGCCCGCTGGCCAGGCCGTGTACTGGGTGGGCCGGGATGAGAGCGTGGGTGAGGTGAACGTGCAGGCGCTCAACGATTTTGCCATTGCGCAGATTCACGCTGCAAATCAGAGCCGCGCGCTCTGTGTGACGGATGCAGAGCTGGACGCGCTCGAGCAGGAACGTGCGGCGGCCATCGGCAGTCAGCTCGTCTCCGGCGACGGCGACGGCCTTACCTGTACCATTGCCATTTATTGCGATACCATCCTGAATAACTGGGATAATCTGGACACCGCCAAAGCCAGCTATGTGCCGGATAACGGCGTAATTCTTGCCCCCACGCAGGTGGAATTCGAATCGGGTGAAACGGTGTTCGACGTGCTCAAGCGCGTGTGCGACGCCTATGATATCCAAATTGAATACAGCTGGACGCCCATGTACGACAGCTACTATATTGAAGGCATTCATCAGCTCTACGAGTTCGATTGCGGGCCGCAGTCCGGTTGGATGTACAAGGTGAACGAATGGTTCCCGAATTACGGTTGCTCTGAATACAAGCTGACCGGCGGCGAATCCATCGTCTGGTGCTACACCTGTGTGGGCCTGGGCGAAGACGTGGGCGGCGGAACCTTTTAATATTAATATGAAAGAATTACAATGAAGGAAACGTACTTTGCCAAGCTGCACCCCGCGGTGTGCTTTGCGTTTTTCATGGCCGCGATTTGCATGGCGGTGTTGGTGCAGCACCCCGCGTATCTGGCGGCGAGCCTGCTGGGCGCGCTGTGCCTGAATATCAGCCTGACGGGCGGCCGGGCGCTGAAGCGCTTTGTGCGGCTGCTGCCGTTCTGGGCGTTGCTTTCGGCCGTCAATCCGTTGCTGAACACGCGAGGCGCGCGGGTGATCTTTAATTGCTTTGGCCGCCCCTATACGCTGGAAGCGCTGTGCTATGGCATGGTGCTGGCCGGCATGTTCGTTGCGATGCTTCAATGGTTTTCGGCCTACAATGCGGTGATGACCGAGGACAAGTTTTCCTATCTGTTCGCCGCGCTTGCGCCGTCCACGGCGCTGCTGCTCACCACTGTGTTCAGAATGATTCCGAGTTTGACGCGGCAGGCGAAGCAAATTTCGGGTGCGCGCCGCTGTATCGGCATGGGCGGACAGGGCGATGCGCGCGAAAAACTGGCGAGCGGTATGGCTGTGCTCTCTGTGTTGACCACATGGGCGCTGGAAGGCAGCGTCGTGACGGCGGACAGCATGAACAGCCGCGGCTACGGGGTGGGAAAGCGCAGCTGCTTCCACAGCTATTCATTCAAAATGGGGGATGCGCTTGTATCGGCGGCCTCCGCGCTGCTGCTCGCATTGGCGGTCTTCGCGCTCGCGGGGGGCGGCGGATCGGCGGAATACACGCCCGCAATGGCCGTTGCGCCCATAGCGGGCAAAAATTTCTGGGGGTTAATGGCGTATGCGCTGTTTTTGCTCGCGCCCACCCTGTTGAATCTGAAAGAGGATGTACAATGGCACATTTCGAGATCAGGAATCTGAGCTTCAGCCACGCGGGCGCGAAGGACAGGCAGAGCCTTTCGGACGTGAGCCTCACAGTAGACCGCGGCGAATATCTGGTCGTCTGCGGGCGTAGCGGCAGCGGCAAGACTACGCTGCTGCGGCATCTGAAGACCGTGCTCACACCCGCGGGCAAGCGCAGCGGCGAAATTCTGTTCGGCGGCATTCCGCTTGAGCAGGTTTCCCAGCGCGATCAGGCGGCAAAGATCGGCTATGTGATGCAGAATCCGGATGAACAAATCGTGACCGACAAGGTGTGGCACGAGCTGGCCTTCGGGCTGGAGAGCCTGGGCTGCGACCAGAAAACCATGCGCCTGCGCGTGGCTGAAATGGCCTGCTATTTTGGCATTCAGGACTGGTTTCACCGTGACGTGGCAAACCTGTCGGGCGGCCAGAAGCAGTTGCTGAACCTGGCGTCGATCATGGCGATGCAGCCGGAGGTGCTGATTCTGGATGAACCTACCAGTCAGCTCGATCCCATCGCGGCCTCGGATTTTCTCAATACTGTGCGCAAAATCAATCTTGAACTGGGCACCACCGTGATCATCACGGAGCATCGCCTGGAGGATATTCTGCCCTATGCCGACCGCGCCGTGGTGCTGGATGCGGGGCAAATCATTGCCAATGGCACGCCACGGGAGGTTTGCGGCGCGCTGCATGCGCAGAATAATCCCATGTTTTCGGCAATGCCCACGCCCGTGCGCGCGTTCTACGGTGCGGGCGCGGCGGGTGAATGCCCGTTGACGGTGCGCGAGGGGCGCGCGTGGTTGACGCAGACCTTTGCCAATCGTCCGCTGCGCGCGTGCGAGCCGGAACCGGAAGCGCCGTTGGGCGAGGAAATTGATGCGGCGATCTCGTTGAAGGAGGTCTGGTTCCGTTACGAAAAGGACAGCCCGGATATACTGCGCGGCGTGAACCTGAGCGTGCCGCGGGGCCAGCTGTTTGCCGTCGTGGGCGGCAACGGCGCCGGCAAATCTACGATGCTGAAGGCCGTCTGCGGTACCTGCAGGGCGTATCGCGGCAAGGTGCTGATCGACGGCAGACCGCTGAATAAGTATAAAAACGCAGAGCTGTTCCACGGAAAGCTCGCAATGCTGCCGCAGGATCCCAAGAGTCTGTTCGTGAAAAAAACGGTGCGCGAGGAGCTGGCGGAAATGAGTGGCGACGCGTCGGAAATCGAACGCGTTTCTGGGCTGTGCCAAATTGAACCGTTCATGGGCAGCCATCCCTACGACCTGTCCGGTGGCGAGCAGCAGCGCGCAGCGCTGGCCAAGGTGCTGCTGACGAAGCCGGCCATCCTGCTGCTGGACGAACCCACCAAGGGTATCGACAGCTTTTTCAAACAGACCTTCGCCGAAATCCTGAAGCAGCTAAAGGCGCAGGGCATCACCATCGTGATGGTTTCGCACGATGTGGAATTTTGCGCGCGCTACGCCGATCTGGTGGGCATGTTCTTTGACGGCCAGCTGCTGACTGTGGACACGCCGCGCCGCTTCTTCGGTCAGAACAGCTTCTACACCTCCGCCGCCAACCGCATGAGCCGCTGCGTGTTCAAAAACGCGGTTTCCTGCGAGGATGTGATCGAGCTCTACCGGAAAAACATGGAGGAAGCATAAATGAAGAAATCCACCATTGCGACGCTGATCGTATTCCTTGTGCTGATTCCGGCGACGCTGTTGCTGGGCAGAAGCCTGTCTGGGCGCAGCTATTATATCACCAGTACGCTGGTGATCGTAGAAATTTTGGTTCCGTTCATCATGGCATTCGAGGGCAGAAAGCCGCAGGCGCGCGAGCTGGTTGTTATTGCCGTGATGTGCGCCATCGCCGTGGCAGCGCGCGCAGCTATACCGCTGCCGCACTTCAAACCGATGTTTGCCATCATTATCATTTCCGGCTTCGCCTTCGGCCCGGAAACAGGCTTTCTGATGGGAGCGGTCAGCGCGTTTGCCAGCAATTTTTTCTATGGCCAGGGTGCGTATACGCCGTGGCAAATGATGGCCTACGGCTCTGCCGGATTGGCGGCGGGCCTGTTTTTTCAGCGGGGTTGGCTCAAACGCAGAAGACTGCAGATGGCCATATTCGGCGCGGCTTGCGTGCTGCTGATTGTCGGCCCGCTGCTGGATACCTGCTCTGTGTTTCTGACGCTCACTGAAATCACGCCGAAGACCGCGTGGCCGCTGTATTTGTCGGGCCTGCCGGTAAATGCCAGCCAGGCGGCGTGTACCTTCATTACGATACTGCTGCTGGGCGAGCCGTTACTGGAAAAACTGGATCGGGTCAAGCTGAAATTTGGACTTACGGAGTAGATAACATGGGTTTTCTGGCCTGCCATCCTGCAATCAATTTCATTTATTTTGCGTGCGTGATTGCCGCGGCGCTGCTGATTCGGCATCCGGCGTATCTGGCCATATCGCTCGTTTGCGCGTTTGCTTACGCAGTCAAGTTGAAGCGGGCGCGTGGCGCGGCGTTTGGGCTATGCCTGCTGCCCTGTGCGCTTGCCTTTGCGCTGTGGTACGCCAGCTATCATCATTTCGGAGTCACGGTGCTTCGCCAGAATTTTGTGCAGAACAATATCACGCTGGAATCGCTGGCCTGTGGGCTGGCAATCGGCGTTGCGGCGGCGGCGGCCATGCTGTGGCTTTCCTGCGTGCACGCGGTGCTGACCGCCGATAAGGTGGTCTATCTGTTTGGACGGGTCAGCCCGCGGCTCTCGCTGTTCCTGGCAATTCTTTTAAGAATGGTTCCGCGCATCGGCCGTCAGGCACGCAAAATTAACACTGCCCGCCGCGGTATCGGCCGGGGTGCAAATCAGGGGAACGCCTTTCAGCGCCTGCGTAATGCGCTGAAAATCTTTTCCATACTGATTACATGGACGATTGAAATGCTGACCGGCGCGTCGGAGTCCATGCGTAGCCGTGGCAGCAGCTTGCGCGGTCGAACCGCATTTTCCATTTATCGCTTCGATAATCGCGATCGCGCGTATGTGATCGCATTGTTTGCGCTGATGACGGCGCTTGGCATGAGCGTTTTGCTGCGGCAGGGCTACGTGCGCTATGCGCCTGCCGTTCGCTTGCCGCGCGTCACGCCGATGTCGTATGCTTTTTATCTGGCCTACGCGTTGCTTTGCCTGATGCCGCTGCTACTTGATGTGTTTACCGAGTGGCGCTTCCGCCGCGCGAGGCGCAAGGTTGGATGAGTCGCCGCGCGTCGCTAAAGACAATGGAGCGCCTCGAAAGATGTTTGTCTTTCGGGGCGCTTTAGAATTAGCAAAACCAGGTTTTACAGGTCGGCGACTCTGGCGGAGAGTGGCCGGCGATTCTTGCTTAGTACCTGTCAACGAGGCCGGGCTTCAGCTTCGGCTTCAGACTTACTGTACTGCACATCCACATTCAGCATGCGCATGTTATCCAGAAACGGCAGCGGCAGTTCCTGGTCGGTGATCAGCACGTCGATGGAATCCCAGGTGTTCAGCAGAAAAACACCCTGATTGTTGTATTTCGTGTGGTCGGCCAACAGGTAGTTGCGCAGAGAATTTTTCATCATGATGCGGCGAATTTGCGCGCCGGTATAGCCGTTGTTGAAGGTGCCTGCTTCAGAAAAGCCGCCGCAGGATGTGAATGTGGCATCCACAAATATTTGTTTGCATTGATCTTCTGTGGTGATATCCGCCGTAGAAAGATCGTTCCAATCCATAAAGCCGCCGATGAAGAACGTGCGGATCTGCGGCTTATCCCGCAGCGTCAGCAGAATGGAAAAGCTGTTGGTGAATATGGTCATATTTGCATTTTTGGGCAACAGCTTAATTACCTCCAGCGCAGAGCTGCTGCCGTCAAAATAGGCGGATTTAATGCTGGTATCTGCAATATACTGCTGTGCGATTTCGGCCATTTTGTGTTTTCCAACAGGGTTGATATTCACACGCTCGCGAAAAGTAAATTCGGTGCGGCTGGTATCGGCAATATTTGCTTTACCGTATGCGTGATTTACCAGTCCCGCATCTTCAAGCCGCTTGAGCGTTCTGCGAATGGTAACCTGCGATACACCAAATTGCTGCGCGAGCGTTGCCACGGAGACTTCGGTTCGTTCTTTTATGTAGTTATACATTTCAATTTGTCTGAGTTCAAGATTCATTTGCCCAACTCCGTTTACAACGTTCGATGTGGAGTGATTTTCGCAATGTCAGGATCGTTTGTTCATGCGAGATCACAAGATGAATTAATTATAGCATAAAAGCTTCAAACATTCAACAGGAAAGTGAATGTTTTCTGGCTGAGCTCATGATAATATGACAATGAACAATTGAACTGGGAAAATAAGCACAATTTTGATGGCTTTGATATATAATAATTACGATATAAATTAATAAATTGGCAAATAACCATCCTCTGATTGAACATCTTATTGTTCGAAACAATTGAACGATTGCTAATTCTAAAATTGCAAAACGTTCACAAACAGGGGTTGTATGTGAACGTTTAATATGATAGAATGCAACCAATGAGATGATAATCGCTCCGATTGAAACAGTAAGTGCTGAATGAATTATGCAATATGCGTAAAAAACTACTGTTTAAAGAGGAACATGAACGGTTGAACATGTTAAAATGAACGATTTTGTGATTATTTTGTGTCGCTTTGAAAGGAGTTATTGGTTATGAAGCAGAGCGTTATTACGGGTTCCCTGGGCAGTCTCGGCGATCGTTTTGTATTGGAGGGTTACAAGGATGATCTTGTCTTTGCGGACAAGATTAAACAGCTTGCTACCATCGAAGGACTGACAGGCATCGAAGTCTCCAATTATGGCAACGAATCCAATGGTAAGGAAGTCGGCAAGATTCTTTCCGACAACGGCCTGGCCTGCTCCTGCATAAACATCAACATTGCATGCCGCCGCATTTATGGCCGCGGTTCTCTCTCGAATACGAATCCTACTGTGCGCCGTCAGGCGATCGACGAATGTAAGGCAGCGCTGGACTATGCAGAGTCTCTCGGCGCAGATGTGGTTAATCTCTGGCCTGGCCAGGATGGTTTCGACTATGCGCTCTGCACCGATTTCGGCCGCATGTATGACGATTTCCTGAACGGTGTGGTTGAAATTGCGGATCATAACAAGAACGTCAAGGTGGCACTGGAATTCAAGCCCCGCGAGCCGCGCAATCGTTCCCTGGTCGACAGTGCTGGCACTGCGCTGCTGATGTCCATGGATAGCGGCCGCGACAATGTGGGCGTTTGCGTGGACGTGGGCCACGTGCTTTACGCGAATGCGAATATGGCGCATGCGGTTGAAATGTGCGGCCGCCGCGGCAAGCTGTTCCACATGCACACCAACGATTGCCTCGGCTGCTGGGATGACGATATGATCGTCGGTTCTGTGCGCTTTATTGAATATATCGAGCTGTGCTATGTGCTGCGCAAGATTAATTATCAGAACTGGTGCTCTGTGGATATCTTCCCCAGTCGTGAAAATGCCATTGAAGCGGCGCGCGAGAGCGTAATGTATATGTCGCTGTTTGATTCGCTGGTTGATAAGATCGGTATGGATAAGATTGAGGAGTGCATCCGCAAGGGCGATGCAGCCTATGTCTCCCGCGTCATCAGGGAAAAGGTGTTTGGATAATAGAAGCGATCTGGTGCAGGCAGGAGGAATTGGTCCATGGCGGAACTACTGAGAATGGAGGGCATCACCAAGACGTTTCCTGGCGTCAAGGCGTTGGATAACGTAAATCTGACGCTGAACGCGGGCGAGGTGCATGCGCTTCTGGGCGAGAACGGTGCGGGCAAATCCACGCTGATGAAGGTACTCAACGGCGTGGGCGGCTATCGCCCCGATTCGGGTAAGATTTATGTGCGCGGCAAGGAAGTCAGTATCGACAGCATTAACGATGCGCAGCGGCTCGGCATAGGCATCATCTTTCAGGAAATCAGCCTGTGTCCGGATCTTACGGTGGCGGACAATGTGTTCATCGGCCGCCAGAAGAGCCGTTTTGGATTCGTAAATTCGAAACATGTTACGGCAGAAACGCAAAAGATACTGGATCGCCTGGGGCTGGATATGATCAAACCGAGCGATCTGGTGCGCACCATGAGCGTCGCGCAGACGCAGATGGTGGAAATCTGTAAGGCGCTCTCCTACAATTCGGATATTTTGGTGTTCGACGAGCCCACTGCGGCACTGGCTGAAAAAGAAATCGTAATCCTGTTCAAAATTATCCACGAATTGAAAGCTGCGGGAAAGGGAATTATCTACATTTCCCACCGCATGGAAGAACTTTCCCAGATTGCGGATCGTGTGACGGTGCTTCGAGACGGCTGTACTATTGGCGAATCTTTCGACTTTAATAGCACTTCGATGGATGAAATCATCCGTCGCATGGTCGGACGTACACTTGAGAACAAGTATCCCCAGTATGAACGCAAGATTGGCGAAAAGTTCTTCGAAATCAATAATCTGAAGAACAAGCGCTGCGATATTCGGCATTTTGACCTGCGTCATGGCGAGATTCATGGTATTGCGGGTCTGATGGGCGCCGGGCGGACTGAAATGGTGCGCTCCATCGTGGGCGCAGATCCCAGCGAAAGCATCGAGATCATTCTTGATGGCGAAAAAATCCGCATTCGTTCGCCAAAGCAGGCCATGGAGCGCGGCATTGCCTACCTCACCGAGGATCGCAAGCATGAAGGCCTGGCGCTAAATATGAATATCGAGCAGAACATCAATATGTCCTCGCTGGATAAAATTTCCAAATGCAGCTTCGTGAACGAGCAGAAAGCGCGTGAGAATGCGGAGGAATTTGTAAAGAAACTCGGCATCAAGACGCCGAAGCTGACGCAGTACGCTCGCCTTCTTTCCGGCGGCAACCAGCAGAAAGTCGTCATTGCCAAGTGGTTATCTCACGGCGCAAAGGTTTTGATTTTTGATGAACCCACGCGCGGCATTGATGTGGGCGCGAAGTATGAAATCTATAAGCTGATGAACGAGCTGAGCGATACCGGCGTGGGCATCATCATGATTTCGTCAGAGCTGCCTGAACTTCTGGGTATGAGCGACCGCATTTCTTTTATGCACGAGGGCAAGCTGGTTGGCGAAATGAACGCAAGAGAAACCAACCAGGAAGAAGTTCTGAGCTATATCGCCGGTATTCGTGCGGATGAATGATCAAAGGAGAGCTTGGCAATGGAGAATACTAATAGGAAGAAAAATTTCGCATCCTCTGCGATGGGTCAATTTCTCAAGAGCCTGATGGTTCTTGTAATACTGGTCATTCTGTTCGCAGCACTGTCCAGTCCGTTCCGTTCGGTGAACAATATGATCAACATCGCGCTGTCCGTCGCAATCTACGGCGTGTTGGCGTGCGGCGTATCCTTCGTGCTGATCAGCGGCGGCGCAGATATTTCCATCGGCTCCACGTGCGGCCTGTGCGGCGTCATTCTGGGCTTGCTGCTTCAGAGCGGTTGGGGCGCGGTTTCCGCTATTCTGGCAACGCTTGTGGCCGGCGCTATTCTGGGTGCGTTGAACGGCTTGATGGTAACCAAGATGCACCTGATCGCCTTTATCGCGACGCTGGGCACGCAATACGCCTATCGCGGCCTGACCTACATTCTGTCTGGCGGTTCCTCGATTTCTATCCGAAATTCCGTGCGCGATGAAGCGACGCTCAAGTTCCTGCAAACGATGGGCAGCGGTAAGATTTTCGGCTCGATTCCGATTTTAATTCCGGTCATGTTCGTGTTTGCAATTATTACGGGCATCATTCTGTCAAAGACGACGTTGGGCCGCCGCATCTACGCGACGGGCAGTAACGCCGAAGCGGCGCGGCTTTCCGGTATCAGCACCGATTTGATTATGACCATCGCTTATGCGTTCAGCGGCTTGGGCGCGGCGTTGGCCGGCGTAATGCTGACCACGCGTTTGCTCTCCGCGCAGCCCACGGCAGGCACCAGCTATGAATTGGAAGGCATTGCGGCTTCTGTCATCGGCGGCGTCAGTATGGTCGGCGGCTCCGGCAACATTGCGGGCGCAATTGTCGGTGCATTCGTTATCGGCGTAATGCGCAACGGTCTGAATATTCTGGGCGTCAACAGCTATGTGCAGCAGGTTGTAACCGGCCTGATCATCATCGTGGCGGTTTATCTGGATCTTCTGCGCCATCGCCGTGAAGAAGCCAAGAAGTAAGTTTGTTTCCCCATTGACTTTCATTGAAAAATGGCAGTTGTAGCTAGCCAACTGCTGTTAAATAAAAAAGGAGTGTACAACAATGAAGAAATTGGTAAGTCTCGTCCTCGCAATTGCTATGGTGCTTTCTGTCGCGTGCTTTGCGGCCATGGCGGAAGAATCCAAGGGTGTCATCTACGTGATCGGCAAAGAGAACCAGTACGACCATTGGCTCACGCTGAAGGCGGGCGCGGAAGCTGCCGGCAAGGACTTTGGCTATGAAGTGATTTACGAAGCGGCGCCCCTCGGCGAAGCTGACATCGAAAAGCAGGTTTCCATGGTTGAGACCTACATCACCACCAACCCCGCCGCCATCTGCCTCGCTCCCAATGATAGCGACGCTTGCGCGACCGTGTGCGGCCAGGTGAAGGAAGCTGGCATCCCCATGATTCTGTTCGATACCGGCATCACCACCGATGATTACGATTACTTCATCGCTTTCGATAACCACGCGGCTGCTGGCCGTCTGGCCGAGACCATTGCTACCAAGATGGGCGGCAAGGGCAAGGTTGGCATCATTTCCGCAGTTGCTGGCGGCGCCACCATCATGGCCCGTGAATCTGGCTACATCGATTACCTGAAGGAGAACTATCCGGAAATCGAAATCCTGGACGAGATCCTTTACTGCCAGAACGACTCTGCGAAGGCCATGTCTCAGGTTTATGACATGTATGCCGCCAATCCCGACCTGGGCGCGATCTTCACTGTGAACACCCAGTCCGGCGAAGGCGTTGCCGCCGCGATCGATGAGATGGGCAAGGCTGGCGAGATCCTGATGGCTGGCTTCGATCCCTCTGCTACCATCGAACAGTATGTGAAGGACGGCGTTTACACCGCTCTGAATGTAACCAAGTCCTACGACATGGGCTACAAGACTGTTGAAGTTGCCGTTGATGCGATCGAAGGCAAGACGATCGAAGGCCTGGATGGCAAGTTCATCGACTCCGGCTCCATCGTTGTGACTCAGGAGAACGTCGAGTCTGAAGAAGCTGTTGCGCTGCTGCATCCCTTCGGCTAATCGTTGATCTGAATTTTCGGGCCGGTTCCTCAGTGAACCGGCCCGTTCAGAGGAGCTGTGATTCGCATGCATTATCTGGGTAGAGAATATACAAAGAAGGAATTCATGGCATATGTCGGAAATATCCGGCAGATTGCCGGCGTAGACCGCCTGCAAATGGCGGAAGGCAATGCCGACGGCGCGCGGTTAATGCGCGTTTACAACGGCAGCGGGATGGAATTTGCCATTGTAGAGAGCAGATGTATGGATATGCTGTACATGACCTACAAGGGGCTCCCGCTTAATTTTTTGTCCAAAAACGGCCTGTTTTACCCGCTTCGCTATATGCCGTTCAACGCAGATGATTCGCAGAAGCATCTTACAGGCGGCATGTTCTATACCTGCGGAACGGCCAATGTAGGCTGGGAATGCGTGGATGATGGACATCAGCAGGTCAATCATGGCAGAATAAAGTCCATGTCTGCCACCAATACCGCTTGTAGGGCCTATTGGACAGACGATGACGACTATTGTATTGAAATTTACGGCGAGGTGCGCGAAACCTCTCTGTTTGGCGAAAATATCGCGCTCAGAAGGACGATTCGCACCAGCGTGGGCAAACCCGTCGTGAAAATTACAGATGTAATTGAAAACGAGGGCTTCGATCCGCAGCCGTTCATGTATATGTATCATATGAATCTCGGTTTTCCGTTTGTGGATCGCGAAACGCGCATCTTTACCAGCCCGGCGAAGATTACCGTACGCGATGAGGAGACTCGAAAGTATATTCCGGAATATCAATCCTTCGATGCGCCGGAGCATCCGGGCAAAGAAGTCTGTCTGATGCACGATTTTGAAAAGAAGGGCGTTGTGGTGAACGGCGCTGTGAACGAACGTCTGGGCCTGGGCTTCTATGTTCGTCAGGATACGAATGTAATGCCCTTCATGCACCAGTGGAAGACCAATATTTCAGGAGCATACGCATTGGGCATGGAACCGGCCAACTGCCACTGCGAAGGCCGCGTGCGCGAACGCGAGGTGTACCATACGCTTCAAACGATCAAACCCTTTGAAAAGATCAGGGTTGAAATCGAAATTGGATTGGTTGAAGGCGCTGACGAGGTCGGTGCATTTAAAAAACAGTTTCAAGGTTGATGACGGAGGATGACTTTTATGGAAAAGAGAATTGGTCTTATTTCCACGTTTGCCCCCGGAAAGTATTGGAATCCTGCGGTTTCGGTTCGCGTTTCCGGCGAACATGAGGATCTGAAGCGTCGCCTGGAAGAGCGCGGCTATACCGTGCTTGATGCGGGCAACCTGCACCGTTCCTATGAGGAACTGACACAAGCGGCAAAGCAGCTGCGAGCGCAGAATATCAGCGCACTGGTGGTCTTCGTCGGCACCTGGGCTCAGGCCAACGCCATATGCGGCGCGGCACTGGAGGCAGGCGTACCCACGATTGTTTGGGGCGATGCGACGCCGGGCACCTGCGGCTTGGTTGGCAGTGCCATCGCCATGGGCGGCATGGATGAATATGGGCTCCATGCCAATCTGGTATACGGGCCGATCGATGCGGAGGAAACTTGGGCGCGCGCCACGATGTTGCTGGATGCAGCCTGCGCGGCCGGCGCGCTGAACGGCAGTGTTCTGGGTGTGGCCGGCGGACGCTGCATGGGCATGCTTACGGCGGTGTGCGATCCGAATGAAGTTCGCAGAAAATTCGGTGTAGAGATCGACAGTTTTGAGCAGCTCGCGGTGGTCGAGCGCGCTGAAAATGTGGAACAGGCGCGCGTGGATCACTTCTATGCATGGATGCAGGAGACGTTTGGCAAGTTCATTGCGAAGCGCGATGTGATTGAAAAGCAGATTCGCCTGTATCTGGCCATGAAAGATCTGATTGCAGAGGAAGGCTATGATTTTGTGGCTGCCAAGTGCATGCCGGATATGCTCAACTGCTATACGTCCTTCTGCTTGGCCCATTCCATATTGGGCGATGCGCAGGATGATATGGGTGAAAAGGAACGCGTGGTGTTCGCCTGCGAGGGCGATATCAACGCTGCGCTGACAATGCAGATTCTCAAACATCTTGCACCGCAGAGCCCGGTACTCTTCAGCGATATTTCTGAATACAACTTCGCGGATGATTTGGTGCTCACTTGCAATTGTGGATCGCAGCCCACTGATTTTGCCGAAGACAAGAAGGAAGTGTATTGGGAAACTGAAGGCGTACACGAGCACCACTGGAAGTATGGTGGAACATGTCCGCAGTATGTTTCCAGAAGTGGTCACGCTACAGCTGCGCGTCTGGGCAGAAAAAATGGTCGCTATCAGATGCTGATTATGCCGGTGGACGTGGTGAAGCAGCCGCGCGAGCGCCTAAAGGAATCTACATGGGAACGCCCGCACACCTACTTCAAGCTCAATTGCAGCAAGGAAGCATTTTTTGAAAATGTGCGTTCCAACCATATCCATCTGGTCTATGGCGATTACGTCCGTCATCTCGAAGAGGTCTGCAAGATCCTTGATATTGAGCCGGTTATACTTAAATAAATAAAAAACACAGCGGAGGCAAAAAACATGAATTATTTATCTGACAAAGAAGCTCGGGAAATGATCTGCAATATCGGCCATCGCATGTCTGACAAAGGCTATGTATCGGCCAATGATGGCAATATGTCCATCCGTGTGGGCGACAATACCGCCATCATCACGCCTACAGGCATCAATAAGGGTGAACTTACGCCCGAAATGCTGCTGAAGATCGACTTTGAGGGCAATATTCTTGAGAATCCCTCGAACATGCGTCCGACCTCCGAAACGCGCATGCACATGAATTGCTACAAGACTAACGATCAGCTGGTTTCCACCTGCCATACCCATTCGCAGAATGCCATGGTGTGGGCGTGTGCGGGCATAGCGCTGGACGTTGCCTTTGGGCCCGAGCCGGTCGGCACGATCGGCAAGGTACCGGTAGCGCCTTACGGCTGTCCCGGCAGTCTGGAACTTTCTGAATCCGTAAAGCCTTTCACGAAGGATTACAAGTGCTGCCTTCTGGCCAACCATGGTGCGATTAGCTGGGGATATTCCCCCAAAGAGGCATGGTATGTCATGGAGGCACTGGATGCTTACGCCAAACTGTGCATGCGCATGCGTTTGCTGCAGCTCAATCCGCGCCTGCTTTCCAAGGAACAGATTGAAGAAGTGGTTGAAAAGTGCAAGCCCAGCTGCATGACGGAGCTGAATCGCATGACCGGCGGCAGTAAAATCGTTAATCTCGAGCCGGGCATCAACCTTTCCAAACTGTTGGGGCTGTAACGGGGAATGAACGCCATGCATGCGCGTAGATTGTTGGCCCTTGACGCCGGAACTTCAAGCGTCCGCGCGCTCGCTGGTGAATTTGATGGGGAGCGGCTGCAGGTGGAAGAATGTGGCCGCTTCTACCACGAACCGGTAGCGGCGCAAGGCGCCGTGCTCTGGGATATGCAGGGCATAGCCCGGAAGTTGGAAGGCCTGGAAACTCAGGCTGTGGGTAAATATGGCAGAATCGATAGCCTTTCTCTGGATTCCTGGGGAACAGATATGGTGGCGCTCGACGCGAAAGGCGCGTTGCTTACCAATGGCGTCAGTACGCGAGATCCGCGTTTTCGGGGCTTGAAGGAAGCGTTTTTTCGCATTATGCCCAGAAAGGATATTTACGCACGCACCGGTATACAGTTTCTGGATTGGAACAGCTTGTACCTGTTGTATGCACTCATGCGCGATTATCCGATGCTTGCCGGTGAAGCGGCGCAGTTTCTCTTTGCACCGGATTATTTTCTGTATTATCTGACTGGTGAAAAGATTTGCGACTATACCATCGCATCGACTTCGCAGATGCTCAATCCGTATACGCGCGTATGGGATGCCGAGCTCGTATCGGCTGCGGGCGTCCGGCTGGATCAGCTGCTCGCGCCTCGATTGGGTGGTTATCTTGGTAGAACGCGCGCACAGGGTGTCGAGGTATATTCCGGATGCAGCCACGATACAGCGGCGGCTGTGGCGGGGATACCGCTTGGCGGCGACGATGAACTGTTCATCATTGCCGGTTCCTGGGCCATGATGGGTGCAGAGCTGGATCACCCGGTTATAACTCCCGCAAGCGCATGCTTCGGGTTTTCCAACGAGGGCGGAATCGACGGCCGAATACGCTTTCTCAAGAATTCCATGGGCATGTGGCTGATGCAGGAGTGCCGCCGGGAATGGCAGCGCCAGGGCATGACGCTATCTTTTGCAGAGATTGCCGAGCAAAGTGCGAAGGCTCGGCCATATGGAGCAATTATAAATGTGAACGATCCTAGACTCCAACCTTCGGGAGATCTGCCATCTATGATTCGTACGCTGTGTACGGAAACAAACCAAGCGGTTCCGCAGACAGTAGGTGAAATTGCCCGAACTGTTTCCGATAGTCTCGCTTTCCGATTCCGTCTGATTAAGGAACAGATCGAGGCGTGTACAGGGCGTCGTTATGCACGGATTCATGTGGTGGCCGGCGGCAGTCAGGATGCATCGCTGTGCCAGGCGATTGCGGACGTGTGCGCTTGTCCGGTGGTGGCAGGGCCCGTTGAGGCGAGCGCCTACGGGAATTGTGCGTCGCAGCTGATTGCGAGCGGCCATGTGCAAAACCTTCGTCAGGCACGGGAGATTATTAAAAGATCAGCGCGGCTGCATAATTACGATCCGCATCCTTCGCAGCAGATCGAGGAATTGTACGCGGCCGTAAAAGATAGAATCTCAGCTTCCGTAGCTCAATAACTGAAAGAAAACGAGGGGATTATTATGGACAGCAGAATTGAACGCAAGTACATCAAGGAGGTCATCGCATGTGCGCGCCGCCTGGATGAAAAGGGTATGGTGAACGGCTTCGAAGGCAATATTTCCACCCGCCATAATGGTTTGATCTATATTACGCCTACCGGCAAAAATAAGGCGTTGCTGACGGAAGATATGATTGCTGTGGTCGATGAAGATGGAAACCAGATCGGCGGTAACTGCAAGCCGACGTCCGAGTTGCCGATGCATCGGGACGCCTACGCCGTACGCGACGATATCGCGGGCGTCATTCACACGCACGCGCCGTTCCTGACGGCATACGCGCTGTGCAATATACCGGTCGAAACGCATGCCTACCCCGAAATGATGGGCAATTTTGGTCGTTTCGAAGTCGCACCTTACGGTCGGCCCGGTACGGACGCTATCTTTGAGGGCGCGGTGCCCATTCTGAAGCGGCGCGATGTGTGCCTGCTGGGCAACCACGGCGCAATCACGGTCGGCAAGAGTTTGACCGACGCCATGAACAAGATGGAAGCTGCCGAATCCATTGCGAAGATTATGTGCATCACCCGCGTGCTCGGCAAGCCGGTCGATCTCAGCGATGAAGAATGCGCGTTCTTCTTCTCTCTGAGCAATCGCGAATAAGAAAGGAAGAGAATCGCCATGTGCGCCAGACATCTCGCATTGGATTTAGGCTCCAGCAGTGGAAAGATGCTGTTGGGCGAAGTGACGAACGATCGGAAGATACGCCTTCAGGAAGTCGGTGGATTCAAAACGCCGCGCGTCTGGTTCAACGAACATATATGCATTGATATTTTCCGCGCCTTTGAGGAGACGGCTAACATACTCAGCAAGCTTGGCAGTGAAGGCGTGCACATTGACAGTTTCGCTGCGGATTCATGGTCGAGCGACTTTGGCATCGTCAATCCACAGGGTGAGCCGATTGGTCTGCCGGTATTTTATCGCGACTGGCGCACCTATGGCATGCCGGAGGAGGTTGAGCGCGTAATTTCCTACGGAGAACTGTATCGGCTTTCCACGCAGCGCCGCATGCAGGATTCAACTCTCTGTCAGCTGCTGGCGCTTAAGAAAGAAAAGCCGGAATTGCTTCAGGGTGGGAATCGGATCATGTTCCTGGCGGACATGCTGATGTATTTTTTCTCGCACAGGGTGTGTTCGGAAATCACGCTGGCATCCTATTCGCAGCTGTTCAGTATGGAGAAAAAATGCTGGGAGGATCGCGTATTCAAACTGTTCGATATTCCCACGAGCATTCAGCCGGAGGTTGTCAATCCCTGTGAGTGTCTGGGCCGCGTGACGGAGAAGGCCGCTGCCTGGTACGGCCTGAACCGGTTTGAAATTGTGGCTGCCGCAGGGCACGATACATCTTCTGCCGTGGCGGCTATCCCGGCGGAAGAGGGGAAGAACTGGGCGTTCATTTCTACTGGCTCATGGTTCCTGGTTGGCATGGAGTTGGAAAAGCCGATGAACCTGGACATGTGCTATCGCTACAATTTCTCCAATACCGGCTTGGCGTTTGGTAAAACCATGCTCAAGCGCAACGTGACCGCAATGTGGATTTTGCAGGAATGCATGCGCAGCTGGCAGAAGCGCGGCATCAATTATACTTACCCGGAGATTCATGCCCTTGCTGAAAAGTGCAGGCCGTTCATGGCGATGCTGGATGTGGATGCGATTGATTTCTACAATCCGGACGACATGCCCGTCGCAATTTGCGAGTATCTGAAGCGCAGCGGTCAGGTTGAGCTTCAGCCGGACGACGTGGGGGCGATTACGCGCATTGTGGATGAGGCCATCGCATTTAAGTGTGCCTATGCGATCAACTGCCTTGAAAAAATTACGCAGCGCAGGCTCGATACCATATATGCAGTGGGCGGCGCCAGCGCCGCAACGGTACTCAATGCGATGATTACCGATGCGACCAACCGCGAAATTATTACCGGACCACGCGAGGCCACCAGTATTGGCAACTGCCTGCTTCAGGCGGTTGGCTGCGGTGAAATCGCTTCGGCGCAGGAATTGCGCCAGATTGTCAGAAATTCCACGGAATTGAAGCGCTACGCGCCGGTTAATCCGAAGCCGTGGATGGAGATTTACGAGGCCTATCGCCAGTTTTGCAGGCTTGAGGCGTAGGAAAGGAGTCAGAAAACATGAAAGCGCTTGTGTTATACGGTCCCAATAATTATAATGTAGAAAATGAATGGCCCATGCCGGAAGTACCCGATGGTTGGGCGCTGGTTAAGGTGGCTTATGCCGGTATCTGCGGCTCGGATATTCCGCGCTTCTTTACGACCGGTTCCTATCATCATCCAATGATCATTGGCCATGAGTTTTCCGGCACGGTCGTGAAGGCAGCTAAGGGCGGCAAAGTTGCGGAGGGCACGCCCGTCGCCATTTTGCCCATCATTCCCTGCGGCGAATGCGAGGGTTGCCGCGAAACGCATCAGCCCTTCCATTGCAATCATTACCAGTTTATCGGTTCGCGCAACGATGGCGGCTTTGCACAGTACGTTGCGGTACCCGATCAGAACCTTTTCCCGCTCGGTTCAGAAAACGAGTTGAAGATGGGCGCGATGATCGAATTGCTGTCCGTCGGTCTACATGTGATTCGCAGGAGCGGCATTGATCATGGTAAAGCCGTGGTGTTCGGTGCGGGCCCGATTGGTCTGGCCTGCGCGATGTGGCTGAAGTTCCTGGGCAACGACGTTACCATCGTAGATATCCGCGAATTCAGCCTGTCCATTGCCCGCGAACTCGGTTTGCATGCGATCACTTTCGATGAACTGCCGGACGACAAGCAGTTTGGCTATGCCTACGAGGCCAGTGGCAGCACGGCTGCACTGATCAAGAGCATCGAAGTGACCAAGGACCTCGGCGCGATTACCGTTGTAGGCCGCAATACGCGCGATACGGTCATCTCCGTGAAGGAGTTTGAAAAGCTGATGCGCAAGGAAATCACGTTGAACGGCTGCTGGGGCTACAATCTGGACGGTGAATGGGAGAACATGCGCGCGTTCCTGAAGGCTTATGATCCCAACTGTATGATCAGCCACATGGTTCAACTGGAAGGGGTTCCTGAGGTGCTTGAATCCGTTGTGCGAGCACGGGGCAATTATTGCAAAATCATGATCGATATGGAGGGCAGAGATAAATGAAAGATACAATGAGAGCAGCGGTTTGCTATGGCCAGAATGATTTGAGAGTGGAAGATGTGCCGGTTCCGGCAGTTCCGGAAGGCTCAATTCGCGTAAAGGTAAAGGCGGTTGCCATTTGCGGTACCGATAAGCGCATTTACAAGAAGGGCGACTATCGCGCGTCCTATCCGGTTATCATCGGCCACGAAATTGCGGGCGAAGTTGAAGCGGTTGCGCCGGGCGTTACCTCCGTCAAGGTGGGAGATCGCGTATGCGTTGCGCCGGGCCATGGCTGCGGCCATTGTGCCATGTGCAAAAAGGGTCAGCCCAACGTGTGCCAAACGCCTCATCCGTCTCTGGGCTATAAGCTCAACGGCGGCTTTGCAGAATATATCGCAGTTCCGGAGCATATTTTCCGCCTGGGCTTTGTCAACAAAATTCCGGAAAATCTGACCTATGAGCAGGCGTCCCTTTCTGAGATTATCGCTTGCTGCCTGAATGCCCATCGCAACGCCAAGGTGGAGAAGGGCGATACGGTTCTGATTCTCGGCGCAGGCCCTGCAGGCATCATTCACGCGCACCTTGCGCGTCTGGAAGGCGCTGCGAAGGTGATTATTTCCCAGCGCAGCCGCGACAGGCTTGATGAGATTGCCGAACGTTTCCCCGGTCTGGCGGATCGTTTGATCTGCTCCCGCGAAGAGGATCTGATGGAAACGGTCAAGCAGGAATGCGGCGGCTTTGGCCCGGATGTCATCTATGTGTGCGCACCGTCCCGCGAAGCGCAGGAGCAGGCCATTTCTATGATCAATAACCGCGGCCGCGTGTGCTTCTTCGGCGGATTGCCGAAGGATGACTGCATCGTGCGCCTTAACGCGAACGAATTGCACTATAAGGAATATTCTGTATACGGCGCATCCTCGTCGCTGCCGGAAACCAACCGCGAGGCGCTTGAGCTGCTCAGCACGCGCAAGATTGATCCCGACAAGCTGATCACACATGAATTCTCGCTGGAGGATATCCATAAGGGTTTTGATATCATGGAAAGCAAGAAGTGCATCAAGATTGTCATCAAACCGTAAGGAGAATGCATATGGGAAAGATTTATCTCGGCTTTAACTGCAATTGTTTTACCAACCGCTATGATGAGCCCGAGGAGTGGACGCGAATCTGCAAGGAACTGGGTATTCGTCAGGTTATGTTCAATGTCGATCTGATCGACCCCTATTGGAGCTGGGAAACCCAGAAGAAGCTGTGCGATCACACGTTGGATGCCTGCGCAAAGAACGGCGTGCACATCTTTGCTTCCTTCGGCGGCCAGCACGGCCACCAGCACTATCTGGGCCATCCGGATCCGGACGCGCGCCGCGAAGGCGAACAGTTCTTCAGAAATGCGATTCGTCAGACTGCGTATCTGGGCGGCAAGAGCTTCGGCACTTGCTTTGGCATTCAGACCGTGAAAACCAACAGCGATCCCGTGCTGCGTGCGAAGCTGCTGGGCGAGACGATCGACTGCTATCATCGCCTTGCGGAATACGGCGCTGAGGTTGGCCTGGAAGCGCTGGCTTATGAAATGACCAGTATTGACCGCGAAACCTGCGCGACCTTCGCTGAAAACGACTATGTGCTGGATAAGTGTTCCGACATGGCCATTCCGCTGCGGGTGTGCCTGGATATGGGTCACCGCAACAACGCAGGTCTGCCGGAAGAGGCGGATCATCTGGCGTGGATTCGCCGCTATGCGGACCGTTGCGATGTGATTGACTGCCAACAGAGCGAAAAGGGCGTCAGCTGCCATTGGCCCTTTACGCCCGAGAACAATGCCAAAGGCGTGATCAGGGCGGAAGAGGTCGTTCAGGCGATCAAGGATTCCGGCGCACAGAACGATATTCTACTCAGCTTTGAGCTGCGCTGCGCCGCCTTCTATCCGCAGGAACATAGCTTCATGCGCAATCTGGAGCAGTCGGTTGAATACTGGCGCGCATATGTAAAGGATTGATACTCATATGAAGAACGAAGAAATCAGATTTTCCAGGCTGAGTGCAGATGTACTCAGCGAAGTGACCCGGGCCGTTTCCATGGTGGACGACAGCCAGGCCGAGGCAGTGGCGGAGAAGTTGATTGCCGCGCGCAAGGTGTTTGCCATCGGTGTTGGCCGCGTAATGATTATGCTCCAGGCCTTTGTGAAGCGCCTGAATCATCTGGGCATTGAGGCCTTCTATGTGGGCGAGGTGAATGAACCCGCCATCACGGCCGACGATGTGCTGATTGTGGCATCGGGCTCCGGCGAATCCGTAGTGCCGGTGGCGATTGAAAAGGTGGCGCTGAAGTTTAAACCCACCGTAATTTATATCGGCTCCAATATGTCCAGCACAGCGGCGGGCATGGCGAATCTGAAGCTGCGCATACCCTGTCGTACCAAGCTGAACTTGCCGGACGAACTCTCGTCCGTTCAGCCCATGAGCTCGCTCTTTGAACAGTCGCTTCTGCTTACACTGGATACGCTGGCGTATATGATTGTGGAAAAGAAGCAGCTGGTTATGAAGGATTTGTGGCATACGCACGCCAATCTTGAATGAGCGGTGCGCGCGAAAGGGCGTAAATCGAAAGGAGAACATGCTCCGTGAAGCGCAGAATTGAAAGTATTTTTGAATTGAGCATTCCCGGCGTTCGGGCGCACAAAGTTGATCCCGGCAGCTATTATCGCGAATCCAACTTTCAGGTATGCTTTTTCCCGGTGAATATTATGGGCATGACGAAGGCCGACTGGATTCACATGGAACGGCGCGAGCCTGTGTTTGATCGCCTGGAAACACATCAGGCCAGCGAGTGCGCATTTTTCTGCACCGGGGAAGCCATTATGCCTTTCGCTACCATGAGGGATGGCAAACTGGACGTGGAATCTATTTGCCTGGCGCGGATCCCCGCCGGTACGCAGGTGGAAATTGATGCAGGTGTGCCGCACTACATTGCGGTTGCCGCAACAGATACGGATGTAAACGTTGTATTCGTTCACCCGGAAATCGACGCGCCCAGAATATTCCTGGATGAAGCAGTCGAGGGCGTTGAAGCGTAGTCGCGGCTCCAAATAGCGCGTTAGTTCCCTTTCCCCCATCAGGAAACGGTTTTTGCCGCTTCTTGATGGGGGTTATTTATGCGGGCAGCCATCGGCGATTCGCCATAGCTGCCCGCATTGCGCTGCGCGTCGACGGAGGATTTACAATGTGAATAGAGCTGGCTGAGCGTAGAAACGACATATTATAAAAACAAAATAATATGCAATTATTTATTGATGATATCAATTTACGAAATGCGATTTGCCTGCTATACTGAATATGCCGGGTGGGACAAAGGCCATAATCTGGGTAAACTGCCCGCATTCGGCAACACATTGAACAGGGTGAAGGGGGCGTCATCATGAGCTTTTTGAAGGGAAAAACTGCGATTATCACCGGTGCGGGGCGCGCCGTGCTCAGCGACGGCCGCTGCGGTTCCATCGGCTATGGCGTGGCGAACGCCTATGCGGCGGAGGGTGCGAATCTGGTTATTACCGGGCGCAATCCGCGCAAGTTGGAGGATGCAAGGGATGAGCTTGAGGGCAAGTACGGCGTGCGCGTGCTGCCCATTCAGGCCGATGTATGCGCAGGCGCGGACAACGAGGCGCTGGTGAATGAAGTTGTTCGGCGCGCGGTGGAAGCCTTCGGCGGTATACAGGTGCTCGTCAACAACGCGCAGGCGTCGGCTTCCGGCGTGCCGCTCGTGGAGCACACCACCGCCCAGTTGGATCTGACGCTGTATTCCGGGCTCTACGCCACCTTCTATTATATGAAGGCCTGCTATCCACATCTCGTGCGCTCGCGTGGCAGCGTGATTAATTTCGCCTCTGGCGCAGGACTGTTTGGCAATGCGGGGCAGTGCGCCTATGCCGCGGCAAAGGAGGGCATTCGCGGGCTGTCGCGCGTCGCGGCTACGGAATGGGGAAAGGATGGCGTCAATGTGAACGTCGTCTGCCCATTGGCGTGGACGGCGCAACTCGAGCAGTTTCAGAGCGCCTATCCAGAGGCCTTTGCGGCCAATGTGAAGACGCCGCCCATGGGGCATTTTGGCGATGCGGAAGCCGAAATCGGCCGCGTATGCGTGCAGTTGGCCTCGCCGGATTTCAAGTATATGTCCGGCGAAACGCTCACGCTGGAGGGCGGTATGGGACTGCGTCCGTAAAGCAACGCTGATGGAATAAACTGCATTGAATGACTGCAAGGCCGCCTTGCGCCGCTCGATCATAGATGATTTGGCGGCGCAGCGGCATTTTCACGTTCTTTTTGGAGCATTTTGAAGGCAAAAAACCAATTTTACATTAGATTTACAGCGCGTTTTTTTTTTTTTTCTGTGATAGGCCCCGACTTGAAATCATTTCGGATATATGATAGAATACAGTATACTAGGATACGTGCCACTGCCTGCACCCGGCGGCAAGGCGTACCGCGCCTTTAATATCCGTGCGGTGCGGACGAAACCGGAGTTTTTCGCGTTTCGGGCCGGAGTAGTTTTATTGCCTGGCGGATCTCTTTGAAGAGGGGCGCGGACGTGACCAGATGAAATAAAGACAACGATATGGTTTGAATCTGAAGCGATGCAGTCGGGAACTGAGGCGGACGATTCGGAGATATTTATGGAAACGATTGAAAACCAGTTGCAGCCAGGCGGGGCGGATGCAGCAGTGAGCTATGCGCTTCGGCGCGTCGAGTGTCGCCGGGGGCGCACGCAGCGCCTGACGCAAGGGGAGACGCGCAATGCGTGGAAGCGGCTGCTCGGCTTTGCCGGCACGGCGGAGGAATCCAGCCGGTTTGCGCGGGTTGTGCGGCGCATCCGGCGTGCGGGGGACGCGTCCTTGCCGCAGGCAGGGAATGTGCAGTGGGAAGATCCTGCAATCCCCTATGTGCGCGAGGATGGCGGCGACCTGGCAATTGTAAGCGGCGGCGTATCGGTTGTGATTCCCACCTGGAACGCGGGCGCGGAATTTGAATGTCTGCTGCAGGCGCTGCGCGCGCAGCGTGGGTTTGATCGCGTCGAAATCGTTGTGGTGGATTCTGGAAGCTCGGATCAGACGCTGGCGCTTGCGCGGACGCATGGCGCAAAGCTGGTACGGCTTCCGCATGAGGAATTTAGCCATTCGCATGCGCGAAACCTGGGCGTGGCGCAGGCAACGGGCGAATATTTGATGGTGATGACGCAGGACGCGATGCCCACGTCGCGCTTCTGGCTATATAATATGTATCTGGCGCTGACGCATCGCAAGGAAATCGCCGCGGTATCCTGTGCGGAATTTCCGCGGCGCGATGCAGACCTTTACCAGCGCGCGGCTTCCTGGAGCCACTATCGCGATATTGGCGCTTACGAGCGGGATGCGCTGCACGTCATGCCGCAGGGCGGGAGCGCGAACGTGCTGCGCTGGAATGCGCAGCTTTCGGATGTGGCCTGTTTCATGCGCGCGGAAACCGCGCGGCGCTACCCTTATACCGGCGACTATGCCGAGGATCTGGCACTGGGGCTTCGATTGATTCGGGATGGCTATAGCACCTGTTTCCTTGGGCGCGAGCTGGTTATTCATTCGCATTGTCGCCCGGCGTGGTACTATCTACGGCGCGCCTACAAGGATGTGACGACGATCAGGACGCTCATTCAGGATTTTCCGGTGGAGGCGCAGCGGTTTGAGGAGGTCGTTCCGGACGCGCTGCTGACCTGTGCGCTGCTGGACGACTTTCTGCGTCATGACGCGCTGAACTGCTTGTCTGCGCCGGTTGCACTGGATGATGCGGCGGCGGCCATTGAAGAGTATCTGGATGAAATGCGCTATCTGCATGAAGCGATCGCATTGCCGCAGGAAAAGCCTGACTGGCTGGATGCGGATTGCTGGGCGCTGCTTCAGGCGCTTGCGTTGGAGGGTTGGCAGCCCGCGGCGCAGGCTGGGCGCATGCTTGAGGATATTCGGGGATGGTTGAAAACGTTGTTTGATTACATGCGCTGTTGCTATGATTTCATCAACGGCGAGCTTTACGCGCAGCTTCGGTTGGCGCTCGGCAAGGCGTTTGCATCGGCGTTGGGCACGCGACTGGCCTTTTGCCGCCTGACGCAGGTGGAGCCGGATGCACGCGCAGAGGCGCTGTATCGCAGGATAGGAGCGGGCGTATGAAGCTGCTGTACATAACGGACGCGGGTGCGGAAACACAGGCGCTTCAGCTGGCGCAAATGGCGCAGCTGGCGGGACACCGCGTCAGTGTGCTGACGCAGGGCGGAGTGAAGCGCGGCGCGGCCGTGATTGGGACCATGCCGGTGCATAGGCAGGCCCGGCCGGAGCCGGCTGAAATCGAGCGGGTACTGGACGGAGAGCATCCGGATGCGCTGCATCTGGTGCGCGTGAGCGGCGCGGCCGCATGGCTCTCGGCGGCGCGGGCGCGGGCTCTGCCTGTGGCCGTGACACTGTGCGCCGGGGATGAGCTTCCCGACGGCATAGACGGGGCGGTGCTGGTAGCTGCGATGGACGAGGCGAGCCGGCTGGATATTATGAAGAAAAGACATATCCCGCTTCGGCTGATTCCGCACGGACAGATCAGCATCGAAGAGGAAACTTTTGCCTATCTGGCGGCGCTTTTGAAGGCGATGGAACGCTGAAAGTACGAATGAAAGGGCGGTTGAGATTTTAATGAAGGGAATCGTTCTGGCGGGCGGTGCGGGTACGCGGCTGTATCCGCTCACCATGGTGACCAGCAAGCAGTTGCTTCCGGTATACGATAAGCCGATGATCTATTATCCGCTTTCCACCCTGATGCTGGCGGGAATACGCGACATTCTGATTATTTCCACGCCGGAAGATACGCCCAGATTTGAGCATTTGCTGGGGAATGGCGACCAGTTCGGCATTCATCTGGAATATAAGGTGCAGCCCTCGCCGGACGGCCTGGCACAGGCTTTCCTGCTGGGTGAGGAGTTTATTGGGGACGACGCCTGTGCGATGGTGCTGGGCGATAATATTTTCTATGGCAACGGCTTTGGCACTACGCTGCGTCAGTCCGTCGCCAATGCGGAGCAGGATGGCCGCGCTACGGTGTTCGGCTACTATGTGTCCGATCCGGAGCGCTTCGGCATCGTGGAATTCGATGAAAGCGGCAAAGTGATTTCAGTGGAGGAAAAGCCGAAGCAGCCCAAGAGCAACTACGCCATTACCGGCCTGTATTTCTACCCGGCGGGCGTGAGTGCGTTGGCGCATGCAGTGCAGCCCTCCGCGCGCGGCGAGCTGGAAATTACCACGCTCAATGATATGTATCTCCAGCGCGGACTGCTGGATGTGCAGCTGTTGGGCCGCGGCTATGCCTGGCTGGATACCGGCACCATGGATTCGCTGGTGGATGCAGCGGATTTCGTGCGCATGATCGAGCAGCGCCAGAGCATCAAAATTTCCGCGCCCGAGGAGATTGCCTATCGCAACGCGTGGATATCCCGCGAAAAGCTGCTGGAATCGGCGGAGCGCTACGGCAAGAGTCCCTATGGCGCGCATCTCCGGGCCGTGGCAGATGGAAAGGTGAGGTATTAATTATGGAAAAGATAGCGACCGCGCTTGAGGGCGTGTATATCATTGAGCCGAAGGTGTTCGGCGATTATCGCGGTTATTTCATGGAAACTTATTCCACAAAGGTCTTTGCGGACATGGGCATCGACAATGTGTTTGTGCAGGATAACCAGTCGTTCACGGCCCAGAAGGGTACGCTGCGCGGCATTCATTTCCAGAATGCGCCGATGGCGCAGGCGAAGCTGGTGCGCGTGACGCGCGGTGCGGTGCTGGATGTGGCTGTGGATCTGCGCAAGGGCTCGCCTACCTATAAGAAGTGGGTTGGAGTGGAGCTGTCTGCGGAAAATAAGCGCATGCTCTTCATTCCCCGCGGCTTTGGCCATGGCTTCGTTACGCTGACGGACGATGT
Organism: uncultured Clostridia bacterium; assembly: GCA_934645275.1. The sequence goes on along the minus strand of CAKUDW010000004.1, from coordinate 2,262 downwards.
GGAATTTTGCTACAAGGTGGATAATCTGTACAGCAAGGAATGCGATCGCGGCATTCAGTTCAACGATCCGGACATCGGCGTGGAATGGGGCGTGACTGATCCGGTGCTCTCTCAGAAGGACATTTCTTCCCCGCGGCTAAAGGACAGCGACTGCAACTTCGTTTACGGCGAGATATAAAAAGGAGAGAACATATGACTATCATCGTTACGGGCGGCGCCGGTTTTATCGGCAGCAATTTCATCTTCCACATGCTGAAGGCGCATCCGGATTACCGAATTATCTGTCTGGACAAGCTGACCTACGCGGGCAATCTGTCCACGCTGAAGTCTATCATGGACGCGCCGAATTTTCGTTTCGTGAAGGCGGATATCTGCGATCGCGAGGCGGTTTTCGCGCTCTTTGAACAGGAGCACCCGGACATGGTGGTGAATTTTGCGGCCGAGAGCCACGTGGATCGCTCCATCGAAGATCCAGGCATTTTCCTGAAGACGAACATACTCGGCACGCAGACGCTGATGGATGCATGCCGCAAATACGGCATTTGCCGCTATCACCAGGTATCTACGGACGAGGTCTACGGCGATCTGCCGCTCGACCGGCCCGACCTGTTCTTTACAGAGGAAACGCCGATTCACACTTCCAGCCCCTATTCGGCCTCGAAGGCTTCGGCGGATCTGCTGGTGCTGGCGTACTACCGTACCTTTGGCCTGCCGGTGAGCATTTCGCGCTGCTCGAACAACTACGGCCCCTATCAGTTCCCGGAGAAGCTGATCCCGCTGATGATTGCCAACGCGCTCAACGATAAGCCGCTACCTGTGTACGGCGAGGGCCTGAACGTGCGCGACTGGCTGTATGTGGAGGATCATTGCCGCGCGATCGATCTGGTAATTCATCAGGGTCGCGTGGGCGAGGTGTATAACATTGGCGGACACAACGAGATGCGCAATATAGATATCGTGAAGCTCATCTGCCGCGAGCTGGGCAAGCCCGAGAGCCTGATTACGCATGTGGCGGATCGCAAGGGCCACGATAGGCGCTACGCCATCGATCCCACTAAGATTCACAGCGAGCTCGGCTGGCTGCCGGAAACGAAGTTTGCGGACGGCATAAAAAAGACGATAAAGTGGTATCTCGATAACCGCGAGTGGTGGGAAACGATTATTTCTGGCGAATATCAGAATTATTATGAGAAAATGTATGGAAACCGGTAAAAAGGAGAAGAACGCCATGTCAAAGAGAATTCTTGTAACGGGTGCGGGCGGATATATTGGACGCCATGTGGTAACGGCCCTACTCGATATGGGGGCGGAGGTAATTGCCGCTGATATTCGGCTCGAAGGCGTAGATGCCCGAGCGATACGCGTTGAAGAAGATATTTTTTCTAAAGAACCTGGTTTGTTTGAACGGCTAAACAAACCGGATGCCTGTATCCATCTTGCTTGGCGTGACGGTTTTGTGCATAATTCGGATAAGCATATGGAGTGCCTTTCGGATCATTATCATTTCATCAGGCAGATTACCAGTGAAGGATTGCGACAGATAGCCGTGATGGGCACAATGCATGAAGTGGGATATTGGGAAGGCGCAATTGATGAAAATACGCCATGCAATCCAATCAGTCTTTATGGCATTGCCAAAGATGCACTGAGACGGGCAGTCTTTGCCATGTTCAAAGATACGGATGTTAAGGTCCAGTGGTTGCGTGCCTATTATATTTACGGGGATGATGCACGCAGTGCATCTATTTTCGGTAAAATTGTGGCCGCAAATGAGCGCGGACAGGAATTATTTCCATTCACCAGTGGGAAGAACAAGTACGACTTTATCAGTGTCGATGAGTTGGGACGGCTGCTGGCGGCGTGCATCATGCAGGATGAAATACTTGGAATCATCAACTGCTGCACGGGCGAACCGGTCAGTCTTGCAGAGGAGGTAGAGAGTTTTATTCAAAGAAGGGGACTAAAAATACGTTTGCAATATGGGGCTTTCCCGGATCGCCCGTATGATTCACCGGGCGTATGGGGAGATGCTGAAAAGATAAAGAAAGTAATGAGAAGTGTGGAACATAATGAAAGGTAATACTTGTATCGTAACGGGTGGAGCTGGTTTTATTGGGTGTGCAATTTCGGCCGGCTTGGTGAAACGTTTTGATCGGGTAATTGCGATAGATAGCATGAACCCGCAGATTCATCCGACGTCTAATCGACCGCAGATGCTTTCCGATGGTGTGGAACTGTATATGGCGGATATATGCAGTAAGG
>CAKUDW010000003.1 GCA_934645275.1 uncultured Clostridia bacterium | reverse complement strand
GCCGCTCAAGATCGTTGAACCGGTCGCGGCCAAAGTCCTCTTCCCTGTATTCGCGTTGCTGATAATCAAACTTCGTATCCGCAGCGGCAGCGGGGGCAGCATTGGGTTTCGGGCGCGCCGCCACGGCTTCCGGCGTGGTCACGCCTTCCTCGCGCCACTTTTCCAGCAGCTTGGCCATGTACACCATCGGCGCGCGCGTGCCCCGCGCGTTCTGCGCGGCGCAAGCGATCAGTTCAGGTGAATACAGGCGCTTCCATTCTTCATAGCGTTCCAGATCGTCCATCGTGGGGCGGCGGGACAATCCTGCCTGCTCCAGTAACGCGCGCACCTCGGCGGTGAGCTGCTGCATGTCGGCCACGTATTTTTCGGCAGCCGCGCAGTTGAACAGGCCCAGCTCGGCCCAGCGGCCCAGCATCCACACCAGGTCCTCGAAGCGGTACTTGCGCTTGCGGGCACATTGCACGGCGGCCAGCAGGATGGTTTCCTCCTCGAAGCCCTGCGCCACCAGCTTGGCGTAGGTACGCAGCTGGTCGGGCGTAGGTTCCTTCACGGATGCGCCCAACTCACGCAGCGCGGCGCGCAGGCCGTCGAAGTACTTTTCAAGCGGGCCGTCCTCGTAGCGGGATTTGAGTATCTTATCTATATAGGCGAACGACGGCGCGCGTGCATTCGTGGTCTGTCCGCAGGCCTCCAGCACGTCGCTTTCCGAAAACTGCCATTCCTCCAGCCAGCGCCGCGCCAGCGTGCGCTCGGCTTCCGTGGGCGCGCGCTTGATGGAGAGTTTCTTGAGCACGTCCGCCGAAAGTCGGTACACGCGTTCCTCGCCGTCGATGGCGCGTTTCACCTCTTCCGCTGTCTTTACGCCCATTTCCGCCCATTCCGCGGCACGCCTGTTTGCGCGGCGAAATACCGAAGCCTGCTTCTTGCCGCCCGGTAGCCGCATCTCATATTCCAGCAGCATCAGCGCCGCTTCCTGCGAAAAGCCAAGTACGGTCAGCCAGTCGTTCGCCATCACGCGGTAGCGGGCCTCGACGTTTTCGCCCCCGAAGAGCGCTTGTATGGCGTAGTCGAATTCGCGATAGGCGTACATCGTTTCATCTACCTGCTTGCGGCGCTCCAGCGCGCTGCGCACTGGCCGCAGCGCAAAGCTGGGCGGATTGTCGCTCAGGCGCTCGGCCAGTCCCTGCCGCTCCCAATAGGCAAAGGCCTCGAATACAGCGTCCTCGTCCATGTTCAGCGCGCGGGTCATGTCCTTGATGCCGCCGCCCAGCTCCGGATGCAGGCAGAGCATGCGCGCATAGAGATACACGCACACGTAGTCGCGCGGCGCGCCGGGCATATATTCCAACAGGAACATATTTTCGATGGGCGTCATGTCAAACATGGCGGCATTTTCGCCAAAGGAACAGAACGGCATTGAAAATCCTTCTTTCGTAAATGTGATTTTATGATAGCACAAAACCGCCGCGCTTGCAATGTGGAAATGATGGGGGGGAATCCTCCGGCAGGCGGGCCATGCCGCCGATGCGATTGATGCCCTTTTAAATTTCATTGACAGGCGCATATGCTTCGGAGTATAATAAACGATGTATAATATGCAACATATATTGCACCATGGTAAAGAGGTACGAGGCAATGGCTCCGAAAAACAAATTTACGAAAGAAGAAATGGTAGACGCGGCCTTGCGGGTTGTTCGCGCGAAGGGCATCGACGGCCTGACTGCAAAGACGATGGCGGACGAACTGGGCGTATCTACGCAGCCGGTTTTTACCGGCTTTGGTTCGATGGACGGCGTCAGGAAGGAAGTCTATGCCGCCGCAATGAGGGTGTACGATCGCTATGCGGACGCGGGCCTGCGGGAGAAAATTCCGTTTCTCGGCGTCGGAAAACAGTATATTCGCTTCGCGCGGGAGGAGCCGGAGTTGTACCGCCTTCTATTTCTGATGCGGACGCAGGAAAAGGCGTACGGCGCAATGAAGGCGATGCGCCGCCTTCAGGCGCTTGTTCGGCCGACGCTGACAAGCGTCTATCACATTACCGCCGAAGAAGCGGATGTGTATTTCCGCGATCTGTGGCTTGTGGTGCATAGCCTGTCCACGCTGATTGTGACTGGCGATTGTCCATATTCCGACCAGGAAATTGGGCGAATACTGACGGGCGTCAGCGTCAGCATCTGCAAATCCATCAAGGAAATTCCCGGCTTTGCGGCGGGCGCCTTTGATCGTGACGCGGTCTTTTGCGCGCTTGTCGGCGAGGAGACAGAGATGGCGCAAGACAAATGAAAATCTCAAACAAAAACTGAATTGGCACTGTTGTCCCTGCCGCGACGCTTTTAAGGGATGAGAATCAGCAAAATCGGAGTTTTGAAGTTTGGCGATGCTGGCGTATCCGGGAACCTTTTCACGGAGCTTGTGCGTCGCCGCCCATTATGGGCAAGCTGGCACTACTGCTTGCGGAGGCGAACGAAATATGGAAATCAGGTGCTTGGAAAAAGAAGCATATGCAGGCAGGAGATTTACCGCTCGGTACAAGACGGGCGGTTATTATGATATTTGCGCGGCCGAAGGCGGCTTTCAGGTGAACTACGTACCTTCTGAGGTGCCGGTCGAAAAGGCCTTTGATGATGTGTTTTTCGGCGAGTGGCTGGATGAACCGGTGGCGTTCGGCGCGTTTGAGAACGGAAAACTGGTCGGCTATGTCGAAGGTTCGCCGGAAGCCTGGAACAGACGTTTCCGAATCAGCAATATTTGCGTGTTTGACGATGCGATGCGCGGCAATGGGATTGGAACTATGCTGATGCAGGCCATACAAGGGGCGGCTGAAGCTTTTGAACCCCGGATGATTGTTTTGGAAACGCAGTCCTGCAATGAGGCCGCAATTGCGTTCTATCGGAAGAATGGGTTCGCAATGATTGGTTTTGATTTGTACGCTTATTCCAATAATGATCCTGAACGGCACGAAGTGAGGATTGAAATGGGAAAGAAGCTGAAATAACCGACGCAGCCTTGCGGAGGAAGATGTGTGGGTGGTGCGGAAACTGTGATGAATGTTAAGAAGTTTCATGCGGCGTTCAGGTACCTGAAAGAACTAATCACTGGCCGCACAGAAGAATTGGCATGGGGTAGTGGAAAAACTGCCGGAATTTAAAGTGGAGATGGAACAATTCCAGGATTTGCGCAATGAACTTGCTGCGCTTGCCGGCGATGAACGAGTGAGAGGGAACTGATTACTGCCGCTCGTGGTACAGATGTGCCCATCTATAAGTATTCCTATCGCGTCGGTCGGAAGGACGGCATTCGCCTGAGTGGAATGATTGAGCGGTTGAAGAAGTCATAAAAGGCATATTACCCATCTGGTAAAAAGCAAAGGTGTAAGCATGTAGGGTGGGTACAGAAAAAGCACGGAGGAATATTTTCTTCCGTGCTTGTCTATATTTTTTTCACAATGACAAAGCCACCGATGAATTAGCATTTCTGCTTTTCCATCGGTGGCTTTGCCTTGCCGTTTGGGAAACGCCTTAAAAGTTCAATTTCTTGAAATCCCTAAATTGACGCTACTTTTATAATAGTTCCTTCACGGGCGAGGATATAATTGCACTTTTTCCAGGTTTCTTTCGTCAGTAATGGTGAAGGGAGGCTGGAATGCGTGGACGGTCAGGATAAACGCGATATCTGGTTGGAGCAAGCCATGACGCGGTGGGAGGTACCGCTGCTGCGCACCTGTTATCTGCTCCTGCGCGATACCGCGTTGGCAGAAGACGCGGTGCAGGACACATTCGTGAAAGCATGGCGATATTATGATGGCTACCGCAAAGAAGCCAGCGAGAAAACCTGGCTGATGCGGATTGCCGTGAATACCTGCCGTGATCTTCAGAGAAGCAAATGGTTCATCCATATAGATCACCGTGTAAACACAGCTGATCTGCCGGAAGCGACCGTTCCCTTCGAGCCGCCCGACGATACAATGATCACTGCCATCCTTTCACTGCCCATCGGTTTACGGCAGGTAATCGTGCTTCGTTACTTTCAAGGCTTCACCGTTCAGGAAGTCGCCGAAGCGCTTTACCTGTCCCGCAGAACCGTCCACTACCGTCTGGATAAAGCAAAGCGCTACCTAAAAAGCAGCTTGGAGGAATGGTACAATGTTCAATGAAAAAGAAGTGCAGGATCGGGTCAACAGACGCCTTTCCAGGCTGGCTGCTTCTGAACAGCGCCGCATGCGTATCCAGACCGCGATCAACGCGGAAAGAGAGGGAGCACAACCCATGCAACGAACGATTTCCAAGGCGCTGGTGTTTGCAATTGTTGCCGTTTTGTTGATGGCCGCGGTTGCGATCGCCGAGTACTTCAACCTCTTCAATTTCTTCGGACAACAGGATAAGCGCTATGCAGCAGTTGCGCCCAAGGCAACCCTGACCATGAGTGAAGGCGTTCTCATCGAACATCCGCACCTCGGCGAAGTAAAGGCGTCGATCGACAGTGCATACTTCGACGGCCTGACGCTGAACCTTGCATATCGGATTGATCATCCCAGTTACGTGGAAGAGTTCACACCCACCGCGGAAGAAGTCGCCACGATGCGGCCGGAAGAGCCTTTGATCATCCCACTGGCTGGCAACGAACCCTGGCTTGATGTCTACGAAGCATACAATGCTGCCGTGACCGACGGTACGCCCTTCGGGTATCGCCAATATACCGTTTATCCCAGCGATCACACGGTGACGGATGACGGCATTGATATTCCTCCGTTCGCTGCTACGGAGGGCTATGATGAGACCGGCGCATATTGTGAAATGCGGGAATACGAAACGCCGTTGCCAGCTGAATTGAGCGGACGGGATGTGCTGAATGTGTCCATCGGGATGTACCAGCAGGAAACCATAGTATGGTTCGACGGGCAGAATTGTTATGTCAAGTATGACCGCAGTGAAGTCGGCCGGATGGACGCCGCCATTCCCATGACCAGGGACGCTGTTCAGACCATGGAAGGCAGCGGTGTTATCAACGGTGTGCATTGCGTAGCTACCGCCAGCGTTTCGCAGATGGCCGCATCCATCACGATGAAGTGTGATACGCCACTCGACGCTATCCTTTCACGTCCTCCTGTCGGAGTGGATTCGAACGATGCTTGGGTAGAAATCGTAGCCGTGGATGAAAATGGCAACATATTTCGCCCGCAGGAGGGTATCACGATGGAGGGACAGTCCAGTTTTACCACGTCTCTCAGTGGCACAGGCGCATTGCCTGAAACGATGACACTCTATGTCTACTCTATGTGGGAAGAAATGGAGGAGCCAGACCTCTCTTTACTAGACGGCATTACCCTGAGTCCCTCCAGATAATGAACGTTTGGAGCCGATGCGTGAATGTGCACCGGCTCCTTTTTAGCTGCGGGGGATTGTCCCGGAACAGTACATAATTGCAACGGCGTTTTATGTGCTTGAAATTGTGTTGTTTCAGCGTTTTGTACCATTATAGGGGGAAGGATTTTGTTCGTATCAAGGCTTCACCCATACTTTTGACAAAGAACCTAAAATAAAAAACCGAACGTTTTGACGTTCGGTTTTTGGTGCGGGAAACAGGACTTGAACCTGCACGAATCGTAATGATCACTAGAACCTGAATCTAGCGCGTCTGCCAATTCCGCCATTCCCGCATATATGGTGGGCAGGGGTGGATTCGAACCACCGAAGTCGCTGACGGCAGATTTACAGTCTGCTCCCTTTGGCCGCTCGGGAACCTACCCACATTCCATTGCCGCAATCCCAATCCAGACCCGGATGGAGCTGGCGATGGGACTCGAACCCGCAACCTGCTGATTACAAATCAGCTGCTCTGCCAATTGAGCTACGCCAGCCTGTTGTGACAAGGTCCGCGCTGCTTTGGCAGCCTCGGCGAGAGTACCGCCGTTGCGTCGGCAACAAAATATATTATACATGATCCTGCGTTTTTGTCAAGCGGTTTTTCGAACTTTTTATTTATTTCGCATTTTCATACATAATCCACGGAAAACCACCTGTCATGCGATGCATTTTTCGCAGCCTGCTTGACAGTCGCCGGAAAATTGTGGATAATCGGGATAGAAGAATCCCTGAAGGAGGTGCGGCGCATGGCCTATGCGGATATGCACATTCATTCCATGTTTTCGGACGGTACCTATGCGCCGGAGGAAATCGTTTCACGCGCCCGGGCACGCGGCGTGGGCCTGATTTCTGTATGCGATCACAACGCCGTGGGTGGTACGCTGGCGACGGAGACGATCGCGCGCGCGGCAGGGCTGAAGTATATCCGCGGCGTGGAAATCGATGCGCTGCATCGCGGTGTGGACGTACACATACTGTGCTACGGCGCAAACCTCTCGGACGAAGCGCTGTTGGCGCGCATACGCTGCGCGCGGGTGCGGCTCGACGAAATGAGTGCGGAGCTGTTGCGGCGCATGTTGGCCGATTATCCCCGCCTGAGCATGGATGAATACGCAGCCTTTGTCCACGATCCGGCGCTGGGTGGTTGGAAAATGCTTCAATATATGAAAGCAAAGGGCGTGACGCCCGATCTGCGCGCGGGCTTCGCGCTTTACGAGCGCTACGGCGTGCACTATGCGGATGCAGGCTTTGATTCCGCAGAGACCGTAATCGCGCGCATCCATGCCGCGGGCGGCCGCGCGGTGCTGGCGCATGCGGGCGTAACTTTTGCCTGGAGCGCGCTGGATGCGCTGGCGCGGCAGGTGGAGGACACGCTCGACGCGGGCTTCGACGGTGCAGAATGCTATTATCCCCGCCACGATGCGGGCGTGACGCGCCGCCTGCTCGAAATCTGCGCGCGCCGGAAACTGCTCGTTACCGCGGGCAGCGATTGTCACGGGGCCTTTAACCGCAGCGAAATTGGCCAGACGCGCACGCCCGTCGAAAAACTCCGGTTGGGAGAGCTGATTGGAGCGGGAGCAGCTTTGGAAACCTGAACGTGCAATGCGCCGTCTCATCAGAGGCGGCGCTATTTTTTGTCATTTTTTCATCACACGTGCATCCATATTTCGCCCCGGTGGGATGATATACTATACTTGGTATAATTATAGGGCGCGCAGGCGCGCTCGCCATGAAGAATGAAGCAACGCTTATGGGAGGTGCTTAGCTTAAATGGGTGACCTTTCGTTTTTCAAAAACTTCCTGTCCGGCAGTTGGCTGGATATGCTGGTTTACGCGATCATACTGTTCGTGTTCATCATCGGTCTGGTGAAGTGTGTCACGCCGGTGCTGCACAACCGCAACCTGCTGCGTCGTGCCATTCGCAATATTCGTGCCGGAACGGACGCAAAGCAGTCCTGGCAGGAGGATGACTTTCTGGGCGACGGCGCGCTGTGCGCCCACTGGAGCGAATATCTGAACAATCTGTTCTTTGCAGACGGCGTGTACCACAACGCTTCGAACGTGGAGGACTACATAAATGAAGAGACCGTCATTTTCGGCCCGGGCCGCGGCAGCCTTTCCGAGGCTGTTCCGGGGCTGCTGACTTCGCTGGGCTTTCTGGGTACGCTCATCGGCCTGACCAGCGGCCTGTCCGGCTTCAGCATGACGGATTCGGACGCGGTGATGAATTCCATCGTGACGCTGATTCCCGGCATGCGCTACGCGTTCATGACGTCGATCTTCGGTGTGGTGGGTTCATTGGCGTTTACATTGATTACGCGCGCGGCGCAGGGCTCCACCGAGCGCACGCTGCGCGACTTCTACGGTGCGATGAGCCGCCATGCGGGCGTGCTCTCCGTGGACCCGATGACCCAGGTGGCCATCTACCAGCAGGAGCAGACGGCGCTGATCAAGCAGATGTCCGCAGACCTGGGCGGCCGCCTTTCGGACAATGTGGCCGAGGCTGTGGGCCGCGCGGTGGAACCGCTGAATCAGAGCCTGCGCGGCTTTGTGAGCGTGACCACCAAGGACCAGATGCGCTTTCTGGATGCGGTGGTCAGTCGCTTCATGGATCGCATGGACGATGCGCTGGGCGGCCAGCTGCGCCGCTTCGGCCGTGCGCTGGATGAAGCCGCCAGTCTTCAGGAGGACGCCATTAAGACCATGCGCAGCGGTGTGAAGGATACCGCGGGCATGCTGGACGGCATGCGCGAAGTGGCGCGCATCGCGAACGATATGGTAGAGACCAACAGCAGTTACATACGCGATTTGCAATCTGCGCAGGCCCGCAATCAGGAGGCCTTCTCCAAGGTGGCCGACAGCGTAGAGCAGATGGACATGATCTCTCGCCAGCAGAGCGCCTATCTCAAGAGCGTGAGCGCTATGCAGGCCGAGGTGACTCGCAGCGTGGATCAGATGACGTCCGCGCTCAAGGGCTTTACCGATCGCATGGCAGAAAACAGCGCCAACGCAACGGCCAGCATGAGCAAGGCCGCGGCCGAGTTGCGCGCTACCGGCGCCAGCTTGCAGGATATTCATCGCGACTGCACTGCTGAAATTACCAATGAACTGAAGATGACGTTGGATGCCTATCAGGATTATGTGAACCAGTTTACCCAGCGGGTGGACTACCTGGCCGCAGGCATCACCGATGCGCTGGGGCGGTTGCCCCGCAGCGTGGACGACGCGTCCAATCAGTTCCTGGATCAGATCGACCGGCTGACCGACGCGTTGGCTCAGGCGCAGACCGCGCTCAACCGCGGCGTGGCGGATTTCTACGCCGCTTCCCGCGACGGGCGCTGAGCGTTCCCGTGCGCGGCGAAAGGCGGTGAAGCGGAATGCGTTCATATCGTAGGTATCAGTCGTCCGGGCGCAGGCGCGGCGGCGACGGCAGCCACTGGCTGAGCTTTTCGGATTTGATGAGCTCACTGGTCATGATTATCATACTGGTGATGTTCTACATCATCTATCAATATTTCAATCTGGCGGAAATCAATCAGGCGGAAATTGCCAGGCGCGAATACCAGCTGGATCAGGCGCAGACGGAGCTGGAAGCACAGAAAACCAAACTGAGCGACGCGGAAAAGCAGATGATTGCCAACCAGATTCTGCTGGATGCAAAGGAAAATGAGCTCAAGAGCGCCCAGGAAATACTTGAGCAGCAGCAGAGCGAACTGAAGGACACGCAGTCCGCGCTGGCCGAGGCGCAGGCAGCGCTCGACAGTCAGCAGGCGCAGCTGACCGAGCAGCAGACCCAACTGGAGAATCAGCAGACGCAGATCGAGCAGCTGGTCGGCTTGAAAACGCGGCTGATTTCATCGCTTTCGTCGGCGCTGAAAACCAGCAACATTTCCGCTACAGTGGACCCGGCCAACGGTTCCATCGCGCTGGAATCGGATGTGTTGTTTGAATCCGGCCAGTACAGCCTGACCGAGCGCGGCAAAGAATTTGTGGATCAGTTCCTGCCGGTGTACCTGAACGTGCTGTTCTCTGACGAGTACAGGGGCTATGTTTCCGAAATCATCATCGAGGGACACACGGATTCGGACGGCAAGTATCTGGATAATCTGGAGCTTTCTCAGCAGCGCGCGCTGGCGGTGGCCAGTTACGTGCTGGGCGACAGCTGTCAGGCGGTCTCCGCAGATATGAAAAATGAGCTGCGCCCGGTAGTTACGGTAAACGGCCGCAGCTATTCCGACCGCATCTTCGATGCGAACGGCGCCGAGGACAAGGCCGCGTCCCGACGCGTGGTATTCAAATTCCGCCTGACGGACGAACAGATGATTCAGCAGTTGCGCGAAATCCTGGAAAACAACGACGCATGAGCGCGATTCCCGGAATATGCGGCGACGGTTTCAACCGCTCCCGGCGCGCCAAATTACATGTGAAGGGGATATAAAAGGTGGTCTATCTTAGAAGGCTGGTCTGGTTCATCGCGTCCAGACTGATTCTGGTCTGTATACTCTGCGGCATGATTATCTGCGGCTTTTACATGGGCCTAAATACCGCCAATATCTATGTGATTTTGACGGACGGACTGGAAAAGCGTGCGGACGTGATTCTGACGCAGGAGGATGCGGAAAACCTGAACTTCTATTTCCACGCCGACTTTCTGAGTACCGATCCGGCGCTGGAAGGCGCGTTTGACGGCACCAGCGTGTACGATGATTACAATATCACCGATTTCGAATATGATCTGACCATCGAAAAGCTCTGGGCCTGGCCGTGGGACAGCTACGCCACATGTACGGTGGTAGAGCGCGTGCCCTCGATTACCGGCAGCGTCATCGCCAGCCGCCGGAGCGAGGCGTCGGATACCATTCCCGCGTGGCAGGGCGGCCGCTATGATATTACCCTCGTGAAGGATAATGGTGCGTGGAAAATTATCGGCATGCAGCAGCGCACCGTGCTGATGGAGCCCGTGGCCTCGCCGCAGCCGGAAAATTCCGCGGCATAGCGCTGCACCGGCAATTTTTCCGCCGCAAGGGACTGTTCATGCAGTAAAATCTATGCTACAATAGAATTAAGGCGGGCGATTCTGCAGTGCTGCGGAATCGTCGAACGGCACGATATTCAGATACGACATTTCTAAGGAGGCTCATCGTATGGATCGCAAAAACAGGGTGTGGCTCATTGTGCTGCTGGTGTTGCTCGCGGCGGCGATTGTGGCGGTCATCGTTGTGAACGGTCGTCTGTCGGGTTCGCGCGAGTCGTTGGCAGCAATCAGCAATCAACTGGCAAGCGAAACGGAGAAATACGATGCGCTGAATGCGGAATATGAAACCGTGAGCGGCGAACTGGCCGCCGAACAGGAAAAAACCGGTACGCTGGAGGCCCAGCTGACGGAGGCGCAGGAGAGCGGCGCGACGCTCGAAGCGCAGCTGACCGAGGCCCAGGCCCGGCACGCCGAGCTTGAAGCGCAGCTGACGGAGGCGCAGGAAAATAGCGCGGCGCTCGAGGCGCAGCTGACCGAGGCTCAGGCAAAGCATGGCGAGTTGGAGACTCAACTGACTGAGGCACAGGCGAAGCACACGGAGCTTGAAACCCAGCTGACTGAGAGCCAAAGCGCAGCGGAAGCGCTGAGCGGCGAAAATGAACAGGCGCGCTACACCATTGCCAACCTTGAGGACGCTGCGGCTGAATACCAGACCCGCATTGACGAGCTGGAGAGCTGCGCGGCCGAGGCCGAGGCGCGCATTGGTGAACTGACGCAGGCCATTGAAACGGCCCAGGCCCGCATTGCCGAGTTGGATGGAGGCGCCGCGGACGGCGACGCCGCCAATCATGAAGCGCCCGCGCCCGCCACGTCCGCGCAGCCCCAGCCCGCGCAATCCGGCGATGGATCGCCAGTGGTGATTGTGCCGGCGGTGACCGCGCCCGCAGCCATTCGCAACGCAGATCGCGTGAATATGGACGATATCTACGCCGACATCGACCGAATCGTCGAAGCCGGGCCGGACAGCATGAGCGACGAGGAAAAGGTTGCCGCGCTGAGCGAGCTCAAGGGCAGCCTGAACACCTACGTGGACGATCTGAACGGCGCGCTGAGCGAGATTTCGCAGCAGCAGGCGGAGCTTGAAGCTTCGGCAGACAGTATTTCCGAGCTGGAAAAGTCGCTGGGCGACGCGCAGACGCGCGTGGATGAGCTTACAGCGGAAATCGAGCAGAGTAATGCTGCCGTCGGCGATTTGCAGGCGCAGATTGATGCGCTTCAGGCCGAGCATCAGAGCGCTTCCGACGAGGCTGATGCGCGCATTGATGCGCTGAATCAGCAGATGGCCGAGGAACAAGCTCGCGTGGACGCGCTGAACGCCCAACTGATTGAAGCGCAGGCGCTGTTGGAAAAGTATGAGGCGCAGCTGCGCGTGTACATGCTCGCTCGCGACCTGAGCGAGGGCGAGGCGTACACTGCCGCTACGCTCAGCGATTGCATCATTGTGGAGGCAGGTTCCGCTCATGCCAGCTGGGGCTACGCCAACAATGCGCTCAGCGGCAACGATGTGGTCATCACCCTGGAAATGGACGGCGAGGAGCTGTTCCGTTCTGCGGCGCTCAAGCCCGGCGAGGCGCTGGATACGTTTGAACTGAACCGTGCGCTCGAAGTTGGCGAGTACGAAGCCGTGGCTATCGCCAGCGTGTACAGGGACGGCGAAAGCGTGTCCGCTACGCGCGTGCCGGTGAAAATTATCGCGAAATAAAGGACAATAAATAATAGGTATATGAGAAACGCTCCCTCCGTGCGCGACGGCGAAAGCAGACCGTCGTCAGGCGCGGAAGGGGCGTTTTGTTTTATTTGAAGGGCAGGAATTAGCGAACCGCGAAGCGGTTGGACGGGTCGGCGGCTTTAGCAAAGAGACGCCGACAATTCTTAAGAAATACCAATTGGCGCGGTTGACGTTTTGCGGGCGGCAGTGCGGCCTGTCAGCCGCGACGCATTTCATCCAGAAACGCAGCGGCGGCTCGGCCGAGCGGCGAATAGCGCTTCCATACCAGCGCGTGGTGTAGCCTGAGCGGCGGCTCGAATGGACGAAAGCATACGCCGGGCGCGCGGTCCGCGTCCAGATGGTCCTCGCCGACGACGAGGTGGCCGAGGCCGCTGCGCACAAAGTATGCCGGACTGCTGTTGACCACGTTGTAGGTGGCGGCAATGTTCAAGCGTTCTGGCTGCGTCTGCGCCCAGAGCGCGATGCTGCGCTGAAGTCCCGCGCGCCGGTGCATGATCAGCGGTACGGCGCGCAGCGCCTCCCGGCTTACGCAGGGCTGCGCTGCAAGTGGGCAGTCGTCCGGCATCAGCAGCCCCCAGCGGAAGGAGTCTTTCAACGAAAGATATTCGTATTTCACCGCGTCCACCGGTTCCAGCAATACTGCGAAATCCAGGCTGCCGTGATCCAGCCGCTCAATTACATCCGTGGCGTCGCTGCCATAGAAATTGAATCGCACGCCTGAATGCGCCGCGCGAAGCGCCGCGGCCGCACGCAATACTCTGGGCGCGGGCCAGCCGCCGATGGAGATCTCGCCTTCGATTCCGGCAGCGTCCGAGCCAATTTCGCGCATGGTCTTTTCTGTCAGCGCCACAATTTCCTCCGCGCGCTTGCGCAACAGCACGCCGTCCTCAGTCAGGCTGAGCTTGCGCTTGCCGCGAATCAGCAACTGCCTGCCCAGCTCGGCCTCTAAATCCATCAGCTGACGCGAGAGCGAGGGCTGGGATATGTGCAGCAGCTCCGCCGCACGCGTGATGTTTTCTGCCTGTGCTACCACCAGAAAATTTTGAAGCACGCGAATGTCCATGCCGCCAATCCCCCTCCTTATAAGGCCAATTATAGCAGACTGTATCATGCGTTTCAACTATGATAAACCATTAAATATCGGTATTTGCTATATTCTGAAAGCGGGTTTATACTTGTAAAGCTGAAAATGGGTGAGGGGGTAATATTGCCGTATGGAAACGGAAGGACGACAACTGGACATGCTTCACGGGCCGATCTGGAACAAGATACCGCGCTTTGCGTTGCCGGTAGCGGCGACGGCCATATTGGAGCAGCTATTCAATGCCTCGGATCTGGCGGTGGTCGGCAATTTTACCGGTGCGGCGCGCACGATTTCGGTCGCCGCAGTGGGCGCGAACAGTCCGATTATCAGCTTGATCGTGAACCTGTTCATCGGAATTGCGCTGGGCGCGAACGTGGTAATCGCGCAGGCAGTGGGGCATCGCGATTCGGGCTCCGTGCGCCGGGCCGTGCACACCTCGGTGTGCGTGGCGGCCGTGGGCGGCGCGGTCGTGGCGGTTTTGGGTGAATTGGCCGCCGCGCCGCTGCTGGGCATGCTGAACGTGCCGGACGACGTGCTTCCACTGGCACTGTTGTATCTGCGCATCTATCTGTTGGGCATGCCGGTGATCCTGTTGTACAATTTCGAAGCGGCGATTTTTCGCAGCGTCGGCGAAACGCGAATTCCGCTGGCGGCGTTGGCCATATCGGGTGTGCTGAACGTGGTGCTGAACCTGTTCTTTGTGGCTGTACTGCATATGACGGTGAACGGCGTAGCCATCGCCACGGTGCTGTCAAACGCCGTGAGCGCCGCGATACTGTATCGCAGGCTGCGCGTTTCCGAGCGGGAAATCCGCATTGTGCCGCGCGAGCTGCGCATCGATCCGGCGACGCTGAGGCAGATATTGCGCATCGGCTTGCCCGCCGGAATACAGAGCGCCGTATTTGCCGTTTCAAATATTGTGATCCAGTCGGCCATTAACAGCCTGGGCACGGTGGTGATGGCGGCATCCAGCGCGGCATTCAACATTGAAATCATCACCTATGATATTCTCAATGCCTTCAGTCAGGCATGTACCACCTTTACGGGTCAAAATTTTGGCGCAGGTCAGGTGTCGCGCTGCCGCAGGACGCTGGCGCTCTGCGCGGCCGAGGGCGCAATTGTGTTGGCGGCGGCCATAGCGCTGATTCTGGGCTTTGGCCGAACGCTGCTGGCCCTGTTCAACGCCGACCCAGAGGTCGTTGAAATTGGCTATACGCGACTGCTGCTGGTGCTGACGGCGCATTCCTTCAGCCTGCTTTATGAGGTGATGTCCGGCTATCTGCGCGGCTTTGGCATTTCGCTTGCACCCGCGTTGCTGACGATGTTGGGCGTGTGTGGCATTCGCATCGCCTGGATTCAGTTCGTTTTTCCGCATAACAGAACCTTCAGAACGATTATGACGGCCTACCCGGTGAGTCTCGCGGCCACGGCGCTGATGATTCTGATCGCGCTGCTATGCTGTCATCCGGCGCGCCGCTATGACGCGCAGCACGCGCACGGCTGAAATCGCGCCGGGCTCGGGCGGCGAAGGAGCCGCAAGAAATCGATTGAAAAACTGAGAGCAGGCGCGCATATCGGGCTTGCCTTTGTGCCCGGCATGCCTTCATGCCATCCGTTTCCTGATAAGTGGCGGACTTCCCTTGAATTGAAGGAAGTCCGCTCTATTTATATTCAGGAATAAACAAAAGCGAACCAAAGTTTTGCGGGCCGGCGGATTCTGAAGGAACTCGCCGACAATTCTTGAGGGGGGAGAATTAGCAAAACCAGAGTTTTGCGGGCCGGCGGATTCTGAAGGAACTCGCCGACAATTCTTGAGGGGGAGAATTAGCAAAACCAGAGTTTTGCGGGCCGGCGGATTCTGAAGGAATACGCCGGTAATTCTCCTTGCAGAGCGCAGTGCCAGCCAGCGGTCAGAATGCAACATTTATTGAAAATACACGAACGCAGTTAATATTGGCTCACTATAATACCACGCGGAGTGAAGCGGAGGAGGGATTCTGCCATGAAATTCAGCGGCGAAGCGAAACTTGGCCGGCGCGTGGTGCTGGCGACGCTGGGTATACTGCTTACTGGAATCAGCATCGGTTTTTTCAAGCGTGCGCGCTTCGGCGTGGACCCATATCAGTGCTTCGCAAACGGGCTGGCCAATGTAATTCCCATTCGCTTCGGTACCCTGTATATGTTGGTGAATCTCGCGCAGCTGGTCGTGGTGTTTTTCCTGGACAGGCGCTATATCGGTATCAGCACATTCCTGAATCTGTTTCTGCTGGGCTACGTGGTGGAAGGCTCGGAAGCGGCCGTCGCCGCAATTTTCGGCGAGCCGACGCTGGCGCTGCGCATCGTGTTTCTGGCAATCGGCGTGCTAATTACCTGCCTGTCCGCTGCCATGTACTATACGGCGAACCTGGGCGTTTCCACCTATGACGCTATTCCATTGCACATTGCCGATTGCAAGCCGAAGTTGCTGGGCAAAACGCTGCCGTTTCGCGCAGTGCGCGTGATGGCGGATCTAATCTGTACGGGCGTTGGTGTGGCGCTGGGCGCGCAGGCAGGCGTGGGCACGGTAATTACCGCGCTGTTCATGGGCCCGCTGATTACCTTCTTCCGCTTGCACGTGACCGATCCATGGCTTGAAAAATAGCGGCGGCATAAAAAGCTTCCATCTCGGGTAGGATGGAAGCTTTTTTATGGAATAAGGGCTGGCAAAAAACGACTCGGCGATGCGCGATCAGGCCGAATCGCGTTTGATCAGCTGCGGTTGAAGGGTAGGCAGCGGGGCGCTCTTTTCATCGTGGAAGATGGCTTCCAGCGCCAGCGTGCAGATTTCGCTTACGGGCTGAGCGATGGTGGTGAGCGCGGGGATGAACAGCTCGGCCACGGGCACGTCGTCGTAACCGACTACGGCCACGTCGTCCGGCACGCGCCGCCCGCACGCCTGTAATTCCTTGATGATGCCGATGGCGATCAGGTCCGATGAGGTGATGATGCCGTCGTAGGGGCAGCGGGCCAGCAGCTTTCCCAGCGTCTTGCCTTCGTTCCACTTGTCGTTTGGATTTCGGGTGACAAAGATATCCTCCTCGCGAAACAGGCCCACGGCGCGCATGGCTTCGATGTAGCCGCTCATGCGCTCCTGAAGCGCGTCGATGCCGGAATTCTGGTGCACATAGGCGATGCGCCTGCGCCCTAACCCCAGCAGATGGCGAGCGGCCATGTAGCCGCCGAGGTGGCTGTCCACATTGACGCAGGGAATGCCGTATTGCGCGCATGCGCTGCCGCCTTCGATGGCCACGGCGGGCCGGCGGGTGGCTCTGAGCTGTTCCCAGCATTTGGGGTTGGTGAACTGGTAGAGCGTGATGATTGCGTAGGCGTTGCAGGCCGTCAGGCTGGCGATGGCGTTTTCCTCAATTTCAGGCCGGTAGGCTGTGGAATAGATAACCACGCGGCGGTTGCGCGCGTGCAGCGCTTCTTCCAGAATTTGCAACAGACGCGCATAATACTGATTGGTGATGTCCGGAATAATGACGCCCACAATGTCGGAGCTGCGGGTTTTGAGCGCCTTGGCATTGTAATTCGGCTTGTAATTCAGCGCCTGAATTGCCGCATGTACGCGCGCCTTCACTTCCTGCGAAATGCTGGCCGTGCCGTTGAGCACATAGGAAACCGTGGCCTGCGATACGCCGGCCAGCTGCGCAACGTCGCGCATGGTGGGGGATGCTTTGCCCATGCTCCGTCTCTCTCCTGAGTTCGATTATAATTTGCCGCTCGCGTCAAAAAACATGTTTTCTGGTGCGAACCGGGCCGTTTTTTTGAAATTCCGCCTGAAGTTTGGGTGAAAACCAGGGCAGAAAGATGCTTTTTATAATCATTATAGCATATGTGCTCGAATATGATAAGTTAAATATAAATTACACAACTTGTGATTTCAAATGGCCTGTGAGCGCCGAAGCCGCGCAGCGCTCAGATAAAAACTGTGCATATAGAATAATTTTTTATGATATCTATTTGAGTTGACAAGGTATATCGGGATATACTATAATAAATCATGAGAATATGGATGAAAAACAGCGCGCAGGGCGTAAAAATGCGCGCAAAATAACTTATACGAATAAATGAATCAAATTGCGAGGAGGCCAGAATTAAATGAACGAAAAGATTCGCGAGGTATTTGAAGCGGGCGAAGGTGTGCTGCGGCTTACGCCGACCTGGGTACCGCGTCCTTTCAACCGGCCGGGCAAGCGCATTCGTCTGCATCCGGACGACTATTTCGCCATGGGCATGGAGCGCGGCGCGATTGTGGAGCGCTGGTTCTCGTCCATCACGCACGTGGAAACGAAGGGCGCAGGCCCGTATGAGGGCATGAGCTTCGTCAATGTGGACGACGATAAGGACCACGTGATCCTATTCAAGGATTTTGTGGACGCGCTGGGTGCGGAACTGATTGGCCAGGAATTGATGGATCGCTTTGGCACTTGGCCGATGTATTCCAAATTTTACGATTATGAATATCCGCTGTTCCACCACATTCACCACGGCGAGGCCGCCTGCAAGCGTTATGGCGATGTGAAACCGAAGCACGAGCACTATTTCTTCCCCAAGCAGTATAATCAGACTCTGGGCGCGATGCCGATTTCCTACTTCGGCTTCGATCCCTCTGTGACGAAGGAAGAGGTGAAGGCGCGCCTGGCGAACTTCACGAAGTGCGACGGCCGCATCACGGAGCTTTCGCGCGCATTCCGCATCGAGCTGGATACCGGCTGGTATACGCCTGCGGGCGTGGTGCATGCGCCGGGTTCGCTGTGCACCTATGAGCCGCAGTGGAATTCGGACGTAATGGCCATGTGGGAGAACGTGGTCAACGGCGAAGTGTTCAGCTACGACGATCTGGCGGGCTATGTGCCGGATGCGGACAAGAATAATCTGGACGTGATTATGGACGTGGCGGACTGGGATGTAAACACCTGCCCAGATTACCGCGAGCGCTATTTCCGCCGCCCGCAGCTGGAAAAGGAAGGCGAGGGCTGGAATCAGAAGTGGATCGCCTACGGCAACGACTACGTCGGCGCGAAGGAGCTGACGGTGAAGCCCGGCTGCGAAGTGGTGATTCAGGATAATGCGGCCTACGGCTGCCTGGTGATCGAGGGTCACGGCCAGTTCGGCGTGTTCGATTGCGAGAGTCCGACGCTGATTCACTACGGCGATCTGACGGCGGATGAATTCTATGTTTCCCACGGTGCGGCGGTAAAGGGCGTGCGCGTGAAGAATACCTCGCGCTACGAGGATCTGGTGATCCTGAAGCACTTTGGCCCCGATTGCGGTGCGCCGGATGTGCCCGCCATGCACAAGCCCTTCCATTAATAGCTAATAGCGCAATAGCGACACGGACACTGTTTTGAGGATGAACGTATGAACGGCAGGATGATGGTCAATCGGTTCATGGAGCCGTATAAGATGGTCTATCGCGAGGAGGATATTCCGCAGCTTCGGGATAACGAAGTGCTGATCAAGGTAAAGGTCTGCGGGATCTGCGGCTCAGATCTGGTGTATTACAACGGCAAAAGCCCGCTGGACACGCCGGATGGCAAGGGCCCGCTGATTCTGGGTCACGAATTCTCGGGCGTGGTGGTGGAAATGGGCGCGCTGCCCAGCGCCATGGGCCTGTTTGAAATTGGCGACCGCGTGGCCGTGAATCCCGTGATGCAGTGCAACGCCTGTCCGGCGTGCATGCGCGGCGAGTTCAACGCATGCGGCCATCTGGAGGTCGTCGGCACGATGTTTGACGGCGCAATGGCGCAGTATGTGAAGGCAAAGTATACCCACGTGTATAAAATTCCGGATAGCGTTTCCTTCAGGAGCGCCGCGCTGGCGGAGCCGCTGGCCTGCGCTACCCATGCGGTGGAGCGCCTGGATGTGAAGCTTGGGCAAACTGTGGTGGTATACGGCGTGGGCGGCATCGGCCTGATGATGACCCAACTGGCGCGCGCGGCGGGCGCGGGCAGGGTCATCGTGGTGGCGCGCAAGGATTTCGGTCTGAACAAGGCCATGGAATGCGGCGCGACCCATGTGATCAACAACGCCGATAAGAATTCTCCCTGGTATGCCGAGGACGTACCGGCCCGCGTGCGCGCGCTGAACGGCGGCAATTTGGCCGACCGCGCCATCCTGGCCACGGGAAACATGTCTGCGCTTCAGGACGCGCTGAACGTGACCGGCCCCTGTACCACCGTGGTATATTTCGGGCAGGCAGGCGCGGACGATATCCTGAAGGTGCCCGTGCTGGATACGCTCAAGGCCGAAAAGACGCTGAAGTTCTCCTGGCTGGCGCCTGGCGTGTGGGACGAGGTGTTCAAGCTGATCGCTTCCGGTCAGGTGAATCTCGACCCGATCATTACGCATGAATTCTCGCTCGAGGACGCTGAAAAGGGCATCCGCTTCATGCTTGAATCCAGAGAGCCGAAGGTCAAGGGCGTTATCATCGTTGATCCTGAATAAATCAAGAAATAAATGATTCGGCGGGCCGCCTCGCATGCGAAGCGGCCCGCGCTGTTTGTCAAAAAATTTTTTTGAAAAGCGGGTGGACGGGGAAGCAAGCTCCCCCGCCTCAATAGAGAGACATCAACAATTCTTGCTTTAAATTTAACGAAGCGCCGCCCCTGCGCATGGCGGCCAAGCCTTGCCGCATTCCAGTATTTGGCGTATAATATAGTATGTAAGCGTTTAAGGTGTCGCGCCGCTGGCGCGATGAAAAGGGAATTCGGTGAAAACCCGAAACAGCTTCGACCTACTGTAAAGGCGACGAAAGCACGATATCCGCCATTGGCCGCAGGGCCGAGAAGGCGTGCGATTAGGATGACCCTGAGTCAGGAGACCTGCCTTAGACCACAGTTCATTTTGCGGGGAAGATGAAGACTGTTTGAGAAGCGATGCGGCGCCGCGCGGCGCTGTTTCGCGCCGGATAGCATTGCAGTCTGAGAGCCGTTTCCCCGGTGGGAAGCGGCTCTTTCATATGCGGCAAGGCGGCTGGGCTCCAAACGGCCGGAGAATCAAAACGCGAACCAGATCAAAGGAGGCAATCACAATGCAAAAACGTTTGTTGGCACTGTTGCTGGCGCTGGCCATGCTGTTGAGCATGACCACCGGCGCATTCGCCGAGAACGCGCAGCCGGTTGAGGCGGCGGTCGAGCTGGAGCAGGCAGCGCCCGCCGAACAGCAGGAATCCGTACCGGCGGAAGAAGCTGCACCGGCAGAGGAACCGGCGCAGGAAGAACCTGTTCAGCAGGAGCCCGCGCAGGAGCAGCCCGCGCAGCAGCCTGAACAGGAGAAACCTGCACCGGCGGAGGAACCCGCGCAGCAGGAGCCCGCACAGGCTGAAGCGG
The DNA here is from genome assembly GCA_934645275.1 of uncultured Clostridia bacterium. Next base: position 11,022 of record CAKUDW010000003.1, on the reverse strand, counting down.
CGGACGCACAGGCTGCGCAGGCCGTGACCGGCATGATCGCCGCCATCGGCGAGGTCACGCCCGAGTCCGCCGCCGCCATCAATGCGGCCGCGCAGGCCTACGAGGCGCTCACCCCCGCGCAAAAGCAGCTGGTGCCCAACTATGGCGTGCTGGCCGACGCGCTGGCGAAGCTGCTGGAAATGACCGCGCCCGCGGAGGCGGAGCGCGTCTATCCCATCGCCGGCGAATGCGGAAACGGCCTTGCCTGGTCGCTGGATGAAAACGGCACGCTGACCATTTCCGGCAAGGGTGAAATGGAAAGCTACGCTGCGGAAAACAGCCAGCCCTGGGCGAGCTATGCCCGGGAAATTCGCGCCGTGGTGGTGGAAAGGGATGTTACCGCCATAGGCAACGCCGCGTTCTACGGCGCTTATGAAAATCTGAAGCAGGTCAGCCTGCCCGATACGCTTGCACGCATCGGTGAGCAGGCCTTCGAGGGCTGCGTGGCGCTCGAAGAATTGGAGCTGCCCGCAGCGGTTGTTGAAATCGGCGCGAACGCCTTCAAAAATTGCATCGGCCTGAAGCGGGCCGGCTTCGCGGGCGATGTGCAGGCGCTCGCCATCGGCGAGGGCAACGAGCTGCTCGCCGCCATGCTGGCCGTGCCTGCCCAGGAAGCTGACGCCGTTGAAAATGTGATTGGCCTGATCGATGCGATCGGCGAAGTGACGCTCGAATCCGAAAGCGCCATCGCCGCCGCGCAGGCGGCCTATGAGGCGCTCAGCGATGAAGAAAAGGCCCGCGTTTCCAACTATGGCGCGCTCGAGGCCGCCATGGCGACGTTCATGGCCCTCAGCGGCAATGTGATGCTGGCGGAAGAAACTGCGCCCGCCGCGGACGCGAAGGTGTACGTCACCATCAACAATGCGGGCCATCTCGCCATGGTAAACGGCGAGGTGACCGTGACCGATATCAACGCCGACGGCGTGCTGACCTACGACGAGGCCCTACAGGCGGCGCACAATAAATACTGCGCCGGCGGCTATGAAGCCGAGGACAGCAGCTCCGGCCTGTTTGTCACGAAGCTCTGGGGCGTGGCCAACGGCGGCAGCTATTATTTCTATAAGAACGGCGTGCCGCTGAGCAAGGGCGTGGGCTCTACCGAGTCCAGCGTCGCCGCGGGCGACCATCTGTATGCGTCGGTGCTGAAGGACACCACCAGTTACAGCGATATTTACGGAAAATTCGATCAGAGCAGCCTGACCGCCACGGCGGGCGAGGCGTTCACGCTGACGCTGTCGGGCGTTCAGAATGACATTTGGACGGGCAATACCACCGATATTTCCGCCATCTCCGGCGTACAGCTGGGCATATGGGAAAGCGGCGTGTTCACGGCCATCGACGGTGCGACGACCGACGAAAGCGGTAAGGCCTCGATCACGCTTTCCAGAAACGGCACCTATATCATCACCGCCGAGGGCAGCATGGGCACAGCGCCCATCATGCCGCCGGTGTGCGTGGTCACGGTGGAGGGCGGCAAACCTGTTCGCCATTATCTGTCCGAGTTGCGCTATCTGTATAATGGCATCAAGACGGCAAAGCAGGTCGAATTGCAGGATGGCGTGTTTGAATATACCATCGAAGTTCCAGCAAACGCGACGGCGGCAGGCTTTAAGATGGGCGCGCAGCTTTCCACAGATGCGCCCGAGGGCACGACGATCAAGGCGACTTACAAGAAGAACGGAACCGGAGACGATAAAACCGCGACGATTAAGCCGTCTCCCACGGTGAATTCGACCCTGCTTCAGCTGGTGAGCTACGGCGCGGGCGAGAATACGATTTCGCTGGCCGTCGGTGCGGGCAGCGATGTGCTGACTTATACGCTGCATATCACCCGTTCTCCCTATTTGACGCTCACCTCGGTTAAGGATGCGGACGGTGCGGATATCGCGCTGGTCGATGGCACTTACTATGTGCCGGAGGACTGCGCGTCTATCAGCGTGGTTGCAGACAGCTACAAAACCGACCTGACGATCAACGGTCAGGCCGCCGTCAGCGGCAAGGCATCGGTGGTCGCGCCGGTATGGAGCGAGGGTGACAGCTTTACCATTACGCTCTGTGCGAGCATTGGTGAAAATACCTACGCCGTAGAGCTTCCGATGAAGAAATTGACGGCAGCGGATGAATTCAGCGGCAATTGTGGCACGGGTGCAACGTGGACGCTGAAGAACGGCGTGTTGACCATTAGCGGCAGTGGCGCGATGGCGGATTATACCAGCGTTTCGATGGCGCCGTGGGCGGGCTTCAAGTCCGTGATTAAGAGCGCCGTGGTGCAGGAGGGCATTACCGGCATCGGCAACTATGCCTTCTTTAAGCTGCCTGACCTGACGAGCGCGAGCCTGCCGGCAAGCCTGAAGTCCATTGGCTCGCATGCCTTTGAAGGCTGCGGTAAGCTTTCCGAAGCGACGCTCCCGGAGGGATTGACCCATCTGGGTTACGAATCCTTCAAGGCGACCGCGTTGACGAGCGTAGTTCTTCCTGTGTCCCTCGAAACGTTGGAGTCGCTCGCCTTCAACGAATGCAAATCGCTTGAAAGCGTAACGATCAATGGAAAGCTGAGCATCCAGCTGTTTATGAATTGTACCGCTCTGAAGCATGTGACCTTCAACGGAAACGAGCTGAAAGCGATTAACAATGCGTTCAGCGGGTGTACTGCGCTGGAGGAAATTGAAATTCCTGAGGGCGTAACGCAGCTCGGCCAGATCGGCGGTGCACCGAAAAAGATCACGCTTCCCAGCACGTTGGAAACTCTGACGGCGACGGATCTCGGCTACAGAGTGACTGAGCTTACCATTAATAATAACGACCGCTTTGTGAAGCGCGACGGCATCGTCTATTCGGCGGACGGCAGCACGGTCATCCTGTGCGAAAAGGGCGTTTCAGGTAACGTAGTTATTCCAGACGGCGTGACCGCTATCGGGGAGTTTGCATTCAGGAATTGTCAGGGAGTTACCGGCGTTCAGCTCCCGGCAACGGTTAAGACCATTGAGAGCAATGCCTTTTCCTACAATGAAAAGCTTGCCTCTGTGGTGCTGCCGGACGGCCTGACCACGATTGGTGATAATGCGTTCATGAGCTGCACCGCACTGGAAAACATCATCGTTCCGGACAGCGTTACCAGCTTGGAAAACAGCGTATTCAGCGGTTGCAAGGCGTTAAAGACGCTGAAGATTCCCACTGGCGTTACCGTGATTCCGCGCGGCCTGTTTGCCAACTGCAGCGGGTTGGAAAGCGTTGTAATTCATACGGGCGTTACCGCGATTGAAGCGAATGCGTTCGCTTATATTCAAATTGGAACGATCTACTATTGCGGCGGCGTGGACGACTGGAACGCCGTAACCGGCGAAGGCAAGCCCGCCGACGGCAGCTGTGAAATCGTATACTACTATGGCCGCAACGATGTGGCGACCATCACCGCGCAGCCGCAGGACTGCATGCTCGCGCAGAACTCCGCGGCGGAGAACGCGCTGAGCGTCACCGTCGCCGCGCCCACCGAGGGCGACGGCAAGCTGAGCTATGCCTGGTACGTGAACGATACGAGCAGTACCAGCGGCGGCACGGCGGTGGAAGGAACCGTCAGCGAGGACGGCCTGACCGCGTATTGCGCGCCGTCCACCGTGGAACTGGGCAACAAATACTATTATTGCATCATCACCACCACGCTGGGCGACGGCACCGAGCTGAAGGTGCCCTCCCGTGCGGCAAGGGTAGAAGTTGTTCTTTACAAGTGGAATGGCGAGGGCACGGCGGAAGCGCCCTATGAGCTGGCGACGGCGCAGGATTTGCAGGCGCTGTACGATTACGTCGCTTCCGGCGAGAGCGCGGCGGGTGTGTATTTCCGCATGACGGAAAACATCACCCTGCCCGACGGCTGGCAGCCCATCGGCATCACGAAGGATGGTTCTCATAATATTAAGAACGGTGAGAATCTGCTGCCCTTCAGCGGCGATCTGGACGGCAACGGCAAGACCCTGACCGTGCCCGAGGGCGGACTTCCGCTGCTGGGCTATGTGAAGGGCGCCAAGGTTTCCAACCTGAATATCTACGGCAAGCAGATTGCGGGCTACGGCCTTGTGAACTATCTGGAGGGCGTGGGCCTTTCCGGCGAAGCGATCTGCATCGACAATGTCACGCTGAAGTCCGGTTCCTCCACGCTGAAGTCCGGCCTGATCGGCACTTACATCACCACCAATGGTTTTGCGGGCTGCTCCGCGGCCTTCTATGTCACCATCCGCAACTGCACTGTGGAGAGCGGCGTGGTGGTGGGCTACGGCAAGGATGAATCCATGATCGGCTCCATCGCGGGCCGTGTCCACGGCACGATTTCGAACTGCACCAGCGGCGCGACCGTATATGGCAAGGACTATGTCGGCGGCATTCTGGGCACGCGCGATAACGCCATGGGTACCTGCGAGGTGTCCGACTGCACGTTTACCGGCAGCGTCGTCGCCAGCGGCGAGCAGGTTGGCGGCATCGTGGGCGGCGGCTATTCTAACGCAAGCGCGCCCAACGGCGGCAAAATTCCGATCAACGGCTGTAAGGTGTCGGGCAGCGTCAGCGGCGCGGACAAGGTGGGCGGCATCCTGGGCGCGGACGTCTTTGTGGCGCAGTCCTGGGGCGGCTACGAACTGAAGAACAACAGCTTCACCGGCAAGGTGAGCGCTTCGAGCGGCAGCGCCGCGGGCGGTATCGTCGGCTACTATCTGAGCATGAACAAGTGCGACGATATTTCCGGAAACTACTATGCCTCCGGCTGCGGCGCAAGGGGCGGCATCGGCTTTGTGGAGTACATCGACACCAGCTGCGAGACGCACGAGACCGGGAGCGGAACGAACTATTTCAGCACGGAGACCGACGTTTCAAAGTGCCCGGTCGTCAAGGGCTGCGGCTGGAGGACCGGCTATAATCGCACGGACGATCCGCTGGGTGCGGATGCGGCGAACTTGTGGTATACCGATACCATCGCTGTGACCGGCATTGCGCTGGACAGAACCGCGCTGACGCTGGATGTGAACGGCACGGCCACGCTGGCCGCCACGGTGGAGCCCGAAAACGCGAGCGACAGGAGCGTCGCGTGGCGCTCCTCCGACGAAACCGTCGCCACCGTGAAGGATGGCCTCGTGACCGCGGTTAAGGCGGGCACGGCTACCATCACCGCGAAGGCGGGCGGCTTTGAAGCCAGCTGCGAAGTGACCGTGGCGGTGCTGCCGAAGCTCGCCGCGCTGACCCTCCGCAACGGCATTTTGGCGACCAGGGCGGAATTTGCGCTGACCCCGGCGTTTGATCCGGACGTGCGCGAATATACGATCATTGTGCCGGACGCCATCGCGGGTACCGGCGGCATGGGCGTCTGGGCCACGCTGGCTGAGGACGGTACGGGTGCAATTACAGCAAATTACACGAATCTGCTCAACAACCGGGCGCTGAAGGTTCCGGTGACATCCGGTAAGGTCTCAGGCGCGCCCCTTTCGGGCTGTGTGAAGGCTAAGGATTTTACGGGCAATACAATCACCATCGAAATTGGCGATTTGGAAGCCTACACCGTGCATGTTCTGCGCCAGCCCACGCTGAGCGCGCTGAATTTCACGCTGGGCGAAGCGACGCTTGAGTTGAATGAAAAGCTGGATGTGCTGACGCGCAATTACAGTGTGCTTCTGCCATTGGATTCGGATTTGACCTCGATTACTGCAAATGCTGTGGCGCTGCTGGATAGCGTAAGCCTCAGCTACAACGGTGAAGCCAGCGCCACCATCGCGCCTGTTTGGGAACATCATGCGGCGCAGCTGAACATCAAGCTCAGCGCCGATGGCGCGCAGGACACGCTGTATACTGTGCAGCTGAATCAGACGCCTGTGAGGCTGGAAGTGATTACCGCGCCCAGGACTGAATACGCAGTGGGCGATGCTTTCGACCTGACCGGTGCGGTGCTTCAGGCAACCTATGCCGACGGCGGCACGGAAACGGTTCCGTTGGATCAGATCACCATTGAACCTGACGGCCCGCTTACCGGCAACACGGTGATACTCAAATACAACGGCGCGCAGGTAGAGTTGGCGATCACTGTGGGCGGCGGCCTGAAGGGCAGCGGCACAGCCGAGGCGCCGTGGCTGATTGAAACCTATCAGGATTTTGAAACCGTGCGCGATCTGGTTGCCAGCGGCGTGAGCTTCGAGGGTGAATATCTGAAGATGACCGAGGATATCGCCCTGCCCGACGGCTGGACGCCCATCGGCGTAACGAAGGATGGCTCGAACAACATTCAGAGCGGCGCGAACCTGCTGCCCTTCAGCGGCAATCTGGATTGCAGCGGCAAGACCCTGACTGTGCCCGAGGGCGGGCTCCCGCTGCTGGGCTATGTGAAGGGAGCGACCGTTTCCAACCTGAACATCTACGGCAAGAAGATTGCCGGCTACGGCCTGGTAAATAATCTTTCCGGCGTGGGCCTTTCCGGCCTGGCCATTGCCATCGATCATGTCACGCTGAAATCTGGTTCTTCCACGCTGAAGTCCGGCCTGATCGGCACAGAGTTGAACAGCAATCCCTACGCGGGCTGCTCCGCAGGCTTTACGGTGAGCATCAGCAACTGCACGGTTGAAAGCGGCGTGGTGATCGGCTATAATAAGGATCAGAGCATGATTGGCTCCATTGCGGGCCGCATTCAGGGCACGGTTTCGAACTGCACCAGCGCGGCGACCGTGTATGGCACGGATTATGTCGGCGGCATCATCGGCACGCGCGATAACGCCCTGGGCACCTGCAAGGTGACCGATTGCACGTTCACCGGCAGCGTTGTCGCCAGCGGCGACCACGTGGGCGGCATCGTGGGCGGTGGCTATTCCAATTCCACCGCGCCCAACGGCATCAAAATCACCGTGCAGAACTGCTCAGCCTCCGGCAGCGTCAGCGGCGCGGACAAGGTAGGCGGCATTCTCGGCGGCGATACGTTCGTTGCGCAGGCGTGGGATCCGTACAGCTTCACCGGCAATTCCTTCACCGGCAAGGTGAACGGCAGCGGCAGCAACGTGGGCGGCGTGATCGGCTATTACAGAAGCCTGAATAAGTTCGACGACGTGGCCAACAACTACTATGCCTCCGGCTGCGGCGCAAGGGGCGGCTTCGGCTTTGTGGAATATGTGGATACCAACTGCGAAACCCATGAAACCGAGAGCGGCGCGCTCTATTTCAACACCGAAACCAGCACGGCTGGCTGCCCCTCGGTGACCGGCTGCGACTGGAAGAAGGCGCACAACCGTACCGATGACCCGCTGGGCGCGGACGCGGCCAAGCTGATGCGCACCGACGGCACCGTGGTGGTCGATGTGACCGGCTTGGCGCTGGATAAGGCCGAGTTGGACCTGAAAATTGATGAAACCGCGACCCTTACCGCCACCGTGACCCCCGAAAACGCCACGGACAAGACCGTGCGCTGGACTTCCTCCAACGAGGCCGTCGCCACTGTTTCTGACGGCGTGGTTACCGCGAAGGCCTTCGGCACGGCAACCATCACCGCGACGGCGGGCAGCGCCACCGCGGAATGCAGCGTGAAGGTCACCGCTGAACCGGCGGCGGATATCACCGTGTACATGACGGTATCCGATCGCGGCGTGCTCGCCATGGCCAGCGACGGCGCTGCGATGTTCAACCGCAGCGTGGAAGTATCGGATATCAACAGCGACGGCGTGCTGACCTACGATGAGGCGCTGACGGCGGCCCATGCGGCATACTGCCCGGGCGGCTATGCGAGCGCCGAAACCGAGTGGGGCGTGAGCGTGTCCAGGCTCTGGGGCGTGGATACCATGAACTGCCTGTTCTTCCTGAACGACAGCGCGCTTGAAAACGACGTGGGCAACCGCGATACCTCCGCGCTGCATGCGGGCGACTATCTGGTAGCCTCCGTCAATAAGGATAATACCTATTATGCGGATCACTACGTGAGCTTTGCCAAGCGCACTTCCACCGCCATTGCGGGCAGGGAATTTGCGCTGCGCCTGAATGGCGGCATGGGCTCGGACAAGATCAGCATCGGCGTGTGGAACGCCGGCAAATTCACCGTCGTCGACGGCGCGAAGATCGATGCGGACGGCAACGTCACGCTGACCTTCCGCGAAGCGGGTTCCTATTTGCTCACGGCCAGCGGCGTGATCAGCGATACCGTGCAGGATTGGAGCGCGGGCGGCGCATCCGTCACCGCGGATTGCCCGATCATTGCGCCCGGCTGCTGGGTGAAGGTGGACGCTGCGAGCATCGATCCGGATGCGAAGGCCGAAAAGCTGACTATTTCCGGCAGCTATAAGACGACCTACGCCGTGGGCGACAAGCTCGATCTGAAGGGCATGGTGCTCACCGTGCGCTATTCAGACGGCAGTACCCGGGAAATTGCTGCGGACGACGCGACCGTGACCGGCTTCGATACCGAAACGCGCGGCGAAAAGACCGTGGTTCTGAGCTACGACGGCGTATCCGCAAGCTTCGTCATCACCGTGACGAAGGCCGCGGGCACCATTGATGTGACCCTCACGCTGATTGGCGACAGCAAGCATGGCAGCGGCAAGGTACACACGCTGGCCAAGGGCGGGCTGACCACCTGGGTAAAGGCCACGACCTATAATGTGAAGTCCGGTGCTACCGTGTGGGCGGTGCTGAAGCAGTGCCTGGATGAGCATGGCATGAAGTACAGCAACCCGAGCGGCAACTATGTGGCTTCCGTGAACGGTCTCGGCGAATTCGACAACGGCAAGAATTCCGGCTGGATGTACACGCTGAACGGCAAGTATCCGCTGCTGGGCGTTTCCGAACAGAAGCTCAAGGATGGCGACCGCATCGTGTTCCACTATACGGACGACTACACCCTTGAAAACACCGGCTTTGACCATGGCCCCGACGACGGCGAGGACGAGAGCGTGATGGTAGCCGCCGTCAAGAAGCTGATTGAAAATATCGGCGAAGTGACGCTCGATGATAGCTGCAAGGCAAAGATCGACGCGGCGCGCAAGGCCTATGATAAGCTCACCTTTGCTGAGAAGAAGCAGGTAGATGACTACAATAAGCTTCAGGAAGCCGAAAAGAAGTACGCCAGCCTGAAGCAGGCGGAAGATCAGATCAAGGCGGACGCGGTGATCAAGCTCATCGATGAAATGGGCGATGATAAGACCAAGATTAAGGCCGCGCGCGACGCCTATGACGCGCTGACCGACGCGCAGAAGAAGCTGGTTACCAATTACGACAAGCTGACTGCCGCGGAATATAAGCAGGCGAGCTCCGTGGCCACCAGCGGCGACCGCCAGTCCGCGCAGGATGTGATCGACCTGATCGACGCCATCGGCGACAGGGTGGACGACAGCTCCGCAGTGAAGATCGACGCGGCGCGCAAGGCCTACGGCAAGCTTTCCGATACGCAAAAGGCGCTGGTTACCAACTATGCCGCGCTTGAGGCGGCCGAGGCGGCGTATGAGCGTTTCGCGCAGCTGACGGATTTTGAAAATCTGTACCGCGAAACCGGCGACGCGCTCGAAGAACTGGGCACGCCGGATGTGGGCTCCATCGGCGGCGAGTGGATGGTCGTCGGGCTGGCGCGCAGCGGCCGCGAAGTGGATGCGGACGGCTACTATGCCAAGGTGCTCGACTATGTGAATGAGAACATCGACGAAAACGAGCGCCTGAATCCCAACAAGTGCACCGACAACGCGCGGCTCATTCTGGCGTTGACGGCGCTGGGCAGGGATGTGACCGACGTTGACGGCCATAACCTGCTTGCGGGCCTGAACGAAATGGCCTACATTGAAAATCAGGGCGTCAACGGTCCCATCTGGGCGCTGATCGCACTGGATTCGAACAACTATGACCTGCCCGAGGGCGATGTGACCCGCGACGCGCTGATAGAGTGCATCCTGGATGCGCAGCTCGAGGACGGCGGCTGGGCGTTTGCCGGTGAAAATGCCGATACGGATATGACGGCCATGGCGCTGACGGCCCTTGCGCCCTACTATGCGCCGGACGCCGAAGATGAAAGCGCGCTGAACGCAGCCGTGGAAAAGGGTGTCGAATGCCTGGCTATGCTGCAGTTCTCGAACGGCGGCTTTGGCACCTACGGCCCGGATGGCGAAATGGTTGCGACCAGCGAATCTGCGGCCCAGGTCGTCGTGGCGCTGACGGCGCTGAACATCGACCCTGAAACCGACGAGCGCTTCATCAAAAACGGCAGCTCTGCGCTGGATGCGCTGGTGGCCTACGGCCTGCCGGGCGGCGGTTTCAAGCACCTGAAGGACGGCGAGCGCGACGCGATGGCGACCGAGCAGGGCTACTACGCGCTGACTGCCTACGCACGCTATCTGATGGGCTTGAATCGCCTGTACGATATGCGCGACGTGTTCGACGAGAACGCGGAGGTCATTAAACCGCTTGAGCTGTACATCGGCATCGCCGCGGCAGCATGAGGCAAAACTGGCAGAACGGGGGAAGGCATGGTGAAACCATGCCTTCCCATTGGTGCTTTATTACAGAATTGGCAAAATCAGCGCTTTGCGGGCCGGCGTATTTGGCAAAGCCCAAAGCTCTGGTGGGCTTCGGCGAAAGCGTCCAGATTTTGGGCGTTTTCGCGGAATTCCACAAATTCCGAATTACAGGAAGGGAGTATCCACATTCATGAAGAAATATATAAAGCTATCTCTGGCGCTGTTGCTCTCGGCGCTGTTGTGCCTCGGCGGCGCACTGGCGGAGGGCGCGATGGCCGATAACGTTCGCGCTGCCTATCAGGCCACCGGCGATTATCTTCAGTCGCTGGGCACGCCGCAGGTAGGTTCCGTTGGCGGCGAGTGGATGGTCATCGGTCTGGCGCGCAGCGGCCGCCAGGTGCCCGAGGGCTACTATGCCAATGCCGAGGCCTACGTGCGTGAAAACGCGGATGAACACGGTCAGCTGCACCGCGCCAAGTCCACCGAAAATTCGCGCATGATACTGGCGCTGACCGCCATCGGCGCGGATGTGACC
>CAKUDW010000002.1 GCA_934645275.1 uncultured Clostridia bacterium | reverse complement strand
CACCAGCTGACCATAGTAGGAACGCGTGATCTGGAATACCAGCTTTTTATCGGGTATGCCCGGCGTAATGATGCGCACATCCACGCCGCGCTTGGCCGCCAGTATCAGCGCCTGCGTCATTTCATCGTCCAGAATCAGATAGGGCGTGGTAATCCAGCAGCGCCGCTGCGCCTGCCTGAGCAGGTTCATATACACGCATTCGCCCACGCGCTCGTCATCCAGCGGTGAGTCGGCATAGGGCGCGACCACGCCCGGCGCGCTCAGCTTCGCAGCCGGCATGGCCAAATAGCGGCTGCAATCGTCGTCCGTGCGGCCCATCGCGTTCCACATTTCCAGGAACATCTGCGTCAGGTTCCACACCGCATCGCCGGTCAGCTTCACGCCGGTATCCTTCCAGTGGCCGTAGGGATGTTTCACATTGAAATATTCATCGGCCAAATTGTAGCCGCCGGTGAAGCCCACCTGGCCGTCTATCACGGTAATCTTGCGGTGGTCGCGGTTGTTCATAAATGCGTTTACCAGCGGCACGATGGGATTAAACACCCGGCAGTGGATGCCCTTTTGCCGCATGCGATCCACAAAGTGCGGGCCGATAAAGCTGAGCGAACCCACATCGTCGTAAAACAGGCGTACCTCCACGCCCGCCGCCGCGCGCTCGGCCAGTATTTCCTCCAGTTCCATGAAGCAGGTAGACAGTTCTATCGCATGATACTCCATAAAAATGAACTTCTTCGCCCGGCGCAGACAGGCCTTCATATCCTCAAACGCCGCCTCGCCGGAGGCATGGAAATCCACCTGCGTGTTCAGCCACGCCGGATACTTGCCCCAATCTCGAATGTAGCGCAGGTTTCCCGCCAGATCCGGGTTTTCAGCCTGTGCGGCGGCGATGGCCTCGCTGCCCGCTTCCGGCGCAACGGCCAGATGCCGGTCTATGCGCTCAAAGCGCCGCCGGATGGAATAGGTGGCCCACGGCTGACCCACCAGTACATACAGGCACAGACCCAGCACCGGCGTGAGCAGGATCAACGCGATCCAGCCCGTCTTGGAAGCGGACACGCGTTCCTGGCCGTAAATGCTCAGCGCGCACGCCAGCGATAGAATCCGCGTGGCGATGGACACATAGGGGAATATGGCGTTCGCGCGCGCTGCCAGCGATACCAGCCACCAGACCTGCAGCAGCAGCGCCACGCCCGCAAACACCGTGCGCCCGATGCTGTTGCGCATGGATTGGGTTTTTTCCCTACGTTTGAACATGCCTGTTCCTCCGAATATATACTGTATTTATCTATTGATTATAGGCATCAGGAACGGGCTTGTCAATCGCGCGATGGTTGCATGACGCAGGGAAGGGGCCTTCGTATGAAAGCCCCTTCTTTTGCATATTTCGCTTATCGCCCGGCGAGCGCAGGTTCGCGCTGGGGCAACCTGCCCAGCCGCGTATCGTCCGCGCGGCGATCGCGCAGCGCTTCTACCGGATTGGGCGCGGTTTCAAATCGATAATCAGCGCCATGCTGGCGGATATACTCTTCGATCACGCCGTGGCTGACCACGTTCTCGACGCGGCGATTCACCTGCTGCTGATAGTCGGCGAAGGTACCCTCATCGGAAACGTGGGAAACGTCCTCATAGTCCTCGCGCACGGCGGTAAGATTGACCGTACCGCCCAGAATATAGCGCACATATTCAATGTTGCTTTCCAGCTTCAGCGGCGCGGGGAAACGCGCGTCGGGAATCAGATCGCGCCAGTCACCGCCCTCGTAGTTCTTCAGCAGGCCCTGCGCAATGTTCAGGTGCATCAGCTCCTGTTCGAGCATGAAGGCCCAGATATCGCGGATGCGCGCGTCGGTTTCGGTCTCGCGGCAGCTCCAGTACAGCCAGCATTCCACATACTGATGCACCAGCAGGTTTTCCAGCGGCGTGAGACAGGGATTGAGCAGGCTGCCATATTGGGAAACGTGCTGCTCCTCCACCATGCCAATTTCCTGATAGAGCCTGCGGCCCGTTTCCTCCGGCCAGAGCGCGGCGGTATTCATATAGTAGTTCATGGTCTGCTGTTCGGCCGCGGTAATCACATTTGCCGCCAACAAATCAATGGTTTCCGGCTTTTTGCCGGCCATCGAACGGCGAATGGAATCGTAGGGATGGCGATGGTGGGCAATAGTCGGCCTGCCGGGCGTAATTTCCGTGTAGCCGCCCACCAGTTCTTGCGCGTGAACGCCGCTGTGCATGTCCAGATAATCGGCATAGCGATAGAGATGATCGAAATCCTCCAGCAGCGCGAAATCCAGCGCGTTTTTTACATCGATATCGTTCACGCGCTTCGCCAGATGCGCCGTCAGATCCACGGCCAGCTGTTCGTAGCCGATGGTGTGTTCCAGTGCGCTCTCGTCCGCGGGCTTCAGGTGCGCCAGCAGCTTTTGCTGCTGCTGTTCGCTGCGACGCAGCAGCGCCAGTTGGCGGCGCAGCTCGTTGTCGCCGGTCGCGCGGGAAAACTGGTGGGAAAACCACACGTTTTCAAATTCCGTGCCGTTCATCAGTATGATGCGCGTGCGCGTATAGGGGTCGACGGCGCGCTTGTCGTAGGGCTCGGCCCACATCTTTTCCCAATCGAGTATCAGTTCGGCCCGCTTTGCGGGCTTTTCTTCAAATGGATTCATGAATTGCATCCCTCCTTGCGTCGATATTTTGCGCATTCGGCCCGCAATTCATGCCCTATTTCATATTTTCAGCTGCGCTTGAACACATAGAGGCGCTGAACGATGAAGCTGGCGACAAAGAGCGCGCTCTCCACGCCCAGCTTCGCCGCATAGCGGTTCACGCCCATATGGTCCACCAGCAAAATCAGCAACCCGGTGTTCGCGGCCAATATGGCCGCGGCCAACAGCGCATAGCGCAGGGCGGCGCGCCCGGCGCTGCCGCAGCTGCGAAACACGAAGCGGCGGTTAATGGCAAAGTTCGCGCTCGCACTCACAATGCGTGCCAGCACATTGGCCAGCGGCAGCGCCGCGCTGCCGGTCGCCGCCGTCAGCTGCGAAAACAGCGCAAAAAACGCGTAATCGATGACGAAGCCCGCCAGCGACGAGGCCGCAAAACACAGCACTTCCCGAAAAATGCGCCAGGCGTCGCGCAGGGCGTGAAAGTGCGAACCGGAATTGTTGTCGATATAGATGGTCTCTATCGGCACTTCGCGGATGGGCACACCGCCCTTCGCGCAATCCAGCAACACGTTCATTTCGTATTCATAGCGCGTGCCGTTCACGCTCAGCAAAAACGGCAGCAGCTCCAGCGAAAAGGCGCGCAGGCCGGTCTGCGTGTCGTGCACGGCCACGCCGGTGAGCATGCGAAACACCCATCGCGCCGCTGAATTTCCAATCCGGCTGCGCAGCGGCGTCTGCTCGCCGAAGTCCCGGCAGCCCAGCACCAGCGCGTCCGGCGCACCCTGCGCCTCGGCCGCCACGCGCAGTATGTCTGCGGGCGTGTGCTGACCGTCCGCATCGGCGGTCACCACGATATCGCCCGGCTGGCCAAGCTCGGCAATGTAGCGCAGGCCGGTTTTCAGCGCCGCACCCTTGCCCATATTATCGATGTGCGTCAATACAATGGCCACGTCCAACCCGTCGAACAGCGCGGCGTAACCTTCGCCGCTGCCGTCGTCCACCACCACCGTCGTGCAGTTTGCCGCCTTCAGCGCGCAGCACAGCTCCGCAAGCCTCTCGTCCGGCTCGTAGGCCGGAATCAGCGCGTATATCCTGCGATCCATATATGGATCAGTCCCTTCTCAATTCATATTCTCTCCCTTTTTGCACCTTCATTCTGGCATCGGGAAATGAGAATTTGATGAGAGGGGACTGACAGTCCGCTTAAAATTCAGTTTTCAGGCAGCTCCACAACCACGCGCAGTCCGCCCTCCGCGGCATTTTCCGCATGAATCTCGCCGCCATGGAGCGATACGATGGTGCGGGCGATGGCCAGCCCCAGGCCGGAACCGCCGGTGGCGCGTGCGCGCGCCTTATCCACGCGATAAAAGCGCTCGAATATCTTATCCAGCTGATCGGGCGGCACGCCGCAGCCCTCGTCGCGCAGCGAAATGCGCGTGATTGCGCCGTAGCGCGCGGCCGAGAGATGCATGCCGCGCCCCTCGGGCGTGTACTTCGCGGCGTTGTCCAGCAAAATCAGCAGCAGCTGGCGCAACAGCGTCGGATCTGCGCGCAGGCGCAGCCCACCCTCCGCGCGCAGGCTGTATTCGTGGTGCGAATCAATTTCGCGCCGGTCGCCGATAATCTCGGCCAGAAACGCCGGAAGGTCAATTTCCTCGGGCCGCAGCACCTGCGCGCGGTTATCGCCGCGGCTGAGAAAGAGCAGATTCTCCACCAGATGGTTCATATACTCCACCTGGCGACGAATGGCGGCGATGCAGCGATCGCGCACGGCGGGATCATCCTTGCCCCAGCGATCCAGCAACTCGGCATTGCCCTGAAGCACGGCCAGCGGCGTGCGCAGCTCGTGCGAAGCGTCCTGCGTAAACTGCCCCTGGCGCACAAACGCCGTCTGCACGCGGTCAAGCATGGCGTTCAACGTCTGCGCCAGGCGGCGCAGCTCGTCGTCGGCGGGGGGCAGCTCCAGCCGCGTATCCAGCGCGTGCGCGTCAATTTCCCGCGCGCGAGAAATCATGTCCGAGAGCGGGGAGAGCATGCGCCCGGCGGTAATGCGCCCCGCCGCCAGCGCCACGGCCGCCCCGGCGATGTTCAGCGCCGCCAGCAGGCCGATCAACATTTCCAGAAATTCATATTCCCGATCCACGCGCCGGATCACCGCAAGCGTGCCCAGCGCCTCGCCGTCCGCCGTCACACCTGCACCCTGCGCCAGCAACGGCAGGCCGTCGCTCTGCCTGTATAGCACGCTTCCGCGCACGCAATTCGGAATTTCCTCGGGATTGAGATCAAAGTAGGCGGCATGACTGATCACCGCGCCGTCTGGCCCAAGCAGCGCCAGCGCCACATTCTCATCGGAGTTCAGCTCCCACAGCACGCCCTGGTCGTTCGGATCGTGGCCCTCTGCCAGTTCCTCCTGAAAGACCTCGGCGATGTTGCGCGCGCTGCGCTCCATATCCTCGCGCTGTCGTCCGATCAGGTATTGCCGCGATACGAAATATACGCACAGCGACAGGCACAGCGTGGTCGCCGCAAAGAGCAGCGCGTAGGTGCGCGTCAGCCGGTGCGACAGCGTGCCGCGCTCATTCCACAGCCTGCGAACGCATGACATAGCCTATCCCCCTGACGCTTTCAATCAGCTTTCCATCCGCCGGTTCGCCCAGTCGATTGCGCACATAGCGCACGTACACATCCACCACGTTGCTATCGCCCGCGTAGCTGTAACCCCATACGGCGTTGAGCAGCTGCTCGCGCGAGAGTACCACGTCCAGATTCATCAGCAGGTACTCCAGCAGGTCGAACTGCGTCTTTGTCAGTGCAATGATTTTGCCCGCGCGGCGCACCAGCCGTTGCCGCCGGTCAAGCACGATATCCGCGTTTTTCAGCAGGTTCGCGTCGCCCCGGCGCGCGCCACGCGTCAGCGCGCGTATCCGCGCCAGCAGTTCTTCGATGTGAAACGGCTTGGTCACATAGTCGTTCGCGCCCGCGTCCAGCCCGGAAACCTTGTCTACCACGGAATCCCGCGCGGTGAGCAGAATCACCGGCGTGTCCCGCTGAGCACGCAGCCGGCGCAGCACCTCCAATCCGCTCATCTCCGGCAGCATCACATCCAACAGAATCAAATCGTGCGCGCCGCCCAGCGCCGCTTCCAGCCCTGTAAGCCCGTCGCGCGCAATTTCCACGGCATAGCCCTCGTGCCGAAGCTCCATTTCCACAAATGCGGCGATGTCCGCATCGTCCTCAATCAGGAGTATGTTCATGCGTTTGCTCCTTCATGCGCGCCCTCGGCGCGCTAAATAATCCCGATTGTATTATAGCAAACCCGCCCCGTTTTGGCCAGGAGCCGCGGCGATTCTCACCATATTCTCATTAAAATCCGCGCAAACGCTCATGTGCGCGGCGTAGCATGGGCATCGTTGAAGGAGGATACCAGTTATGAAGAAAATCATGCTCGGCGGCGCGCTGCTGGCCGCGGCGTTGCTGCTATCTGGCTGCGGCGGGCGCGCCCCGCAGGTTCAGCCCACGCAGGAACCGGCCGCCACGGCCACGGCAGCACCGGTTGCAACCGCGCAGCCCACGACCGAACCCGCCGGACCCGCCGGCTTTGTTCAGCCCTGTGTGGACCAACCCTACGATTACTATTACGCAGACGACGCAAAACAAATCGCCATTCACCGCTACTCGCAAAATGAAATTACTTTTCTGGCGGCGGACGTGCAGCTGACGGACGCATCGCAGTTTCGCATCGCCCTCAGCAAGGACGCGCCGTTCAGCGCGCTGGAACCGGCTTCCACCATGGCGCAGCGCAACGGCGCGGTGCTGGCCATCAACGCCGACGATTACGGCGTGCACGATTACGGCACAATCATTCGCGACGGCGCGCTGCTGCGCGCCCACGATACCACGCGCAACATGCTGATTGTGGATCAGAACGGCGATTTCTCCGTGCGCGTCGACCGCAACGGCGAGGACCCGGAAGCGCTCGCACAGCAGCTGATCGACGCGGGCGTTCGCCACAGTTTCGAATTTGGCCCAGAACTCATTCGAGACGGCGCAGCCGTGGAATTCAGCCCCGATTTCGATGTGATTTCCACCTCGCCCACCCGCCGCGAGCCACGCACTGCCATTGGCCAAATCGGGCCGCTGCACTACATCGTCGTCGTGGCCGACGGCCGCCAACCCGGCTATTCCAAGGGCATGACGCTGCCCGAGCTGCAGCAGGTATTTCTGCATTTCGGCGCGCAGACAGCCATGAATCTGGATGGCGGCGGCTCGGCGGAAATGTGGTTCCAGGGTGAAATTATCAGCCGTCCGGCCGAAGGCGCAGAGCGCAAGCTTTCCGACATCATATGGTTCTGACGAGTTCTGAAGGGGAGCGTATACTTATGAAGAAATCTACCAAGCGCGCGCTCGGCGCGGCGCTGCATGGCTGCGCGGCGGGCATCGCCATTCAGTATATCGGTGCAATCATCATTTCGCAGGCGCTGAAACTCGGCTACTTCATGCCCTGCATCACAACGCTGCCCGAAGCGCTAGGCGGCGAAATCCGCGCCGTGGCCGCGCAGGCCGCGCTGTTCGGCTTCGCGGGCGCGGGGCTGGCCCTGGCCGCGCTCTGGGCGCGCAACCGCCACTGGGGCCGTGCGCGCCGCGCGGGCATGGCCGTTGCCGCCGCCGTTATCGGCGCGCTGCCCGCGCTGGTGATTTGCTGCATTGCAAGCAAGGGGCTGTGAGCCGCACACCAATACCAATTTAATAGTAACGATTTCTTTTCAAGGCAGACGCTAAAACGCGTCTGCCTTATTGACTAAATTTTCAATTTAATATACAATAGTGGCAAACAGACATATACACAAAAACGAAACGGAGTTAACAGGTATGCACAAATTTTTGCGAATACTTGCCCTGTCAGCCGGCATGGCGCTGTTCTTCAGCGCGGCGGCTGAAGCGCCCGATATGGCGGCAAAAAGCCCCGTTTCGGCGGAAATCACGGAAATTCAGGATAGCGGCACGCCACCCTCGGCCACGACCGAGCCCACGGCCACGCCGGAACCTTCGACTACGCCCGAGCCTTCGGCTACGCCGGAATCTTCAGCTACGCCGGAATCTTCAGCCACGCCGGAATCTTCAGCCACGCCGGAACCTTCGACTACGCCCGAGCCTTCGGCTACGCCGGAACCTTCAGCCACGCCGGAACCCTCGGCCACGCCGGAACCTTCGGCCACGCCAGGACCTTCGGCCACGCCGGAACCTTCGGTCACGCCGGAACCCACACCGGAGCCGATCGTTATCGAACCTGCCGAAGCGCGGCTGCTGCTCGGCGTTGGCGAAAGGCGCAGCATAGCAGGCTGGCGCTTCGTTTCCGGCAGCTTCAACGGCACGGCGGAATATGCCAGTTCCAGCAAACGCGTGGCCACCGTTAGCGCGGACGGCACCGTAAGGGCCGTCAAGCGCGGCAAGGCGATCATCACCGTGCGCGTCGCAGATGCAAGCTGTGAAATTCACCTGGAAGTGAAGGACGCGCCGAAATCTGTTGCGCTCAAGCCGGAGCGCAGCGAAATTGGCGTGGGCGAGCGCGCCGCGCTGGCAGTCACGCTGAGCAAGAAGGGCTGCGCGGGCGCATATACCCTCGAGAGTGATAATCCCGCCGTCGCAATCATCGACGGCGACGCGGTAATCGGCATGGCTCCGGGCAGCGCAAAGCTCACGGCAAAGACCTATAACGGTAAAAAGAGCACAAAGACCATCACCGTGCGCTCCGCGCCGGAATCTGTCTCCTTTGAGCGAGATGAGTTGGCGCTGGGCGTGGGCGAAAGCCGCCTGCTGAGCGCTGCGACGAATGCGGGCAGTGCGGGTGCGATTCGCTATTTTGCAGATGGCGACTGCGTCGATGTGGACGCTTCGGGCAAAATTCTGGCCCTTTACGAGGGCGAGGCGACAGTGTTTGCCGAGGCCTACAATGGCGTAACGGGCGAATGCCGCGTAAAGGTGCTGCCCGCGCCCACATGGATGACGCTGTCAATTTTCGGGGGGGGGTACGAACACGGCGTCGGCCAAAAGCTTCAGCTAATCTGTGAAACGGACAGCGCCGCCACAGATATAAGCTATAAATCGAGCAACAAGAAAATTGCCGCCGTATCGGCGGACGGCCTGTTGACCCTGAAAAAGAAGGGCAGGGCCACCATCACGGCCACCGCCTACAATGGCGTTTCGGCCAAGCTGAGCGTCAGCGTGAAGGCCGCGCCGAAATCCATTCAACTCAAGCTGGAGCGCAGCGAGCTGGGCGTAGGCGAGGCGGTACGTTTCAGCGCATCGTTCCCGAAGGACAGCGCGGGCGCGTATACCCTCGAGAGCGATAATCCCGCCGTCGCAATCATCGACGTCGACGCGGTAATCGGCATGGCTCCGGGCAGCGCAAAGCTCACGGCAAAGACCTATAACGGCAAGAAGAGCACAAAGACCATCACCGTGCGCTCCGCGCCGGAATCCGTCTCCTTTGAGCGAAATGAATTGGCGCTGGGCGCGGGCGAAGGCCGCCTGCTGAGCGCCGCGGCGAACGCGGGCAGCGCGGGTGCGATTCGCTATTTTACGGATGGCGACTGCGTCGATGTGGACGCTTCGGGCAAAATTCTGGCCCTTTACGAGGGCGAGGCGACGGTGTTTGCCGAGGCCTACAACGGCGTAACGGGCGAATGCCGCGTGATGGTACTGCCCGCGCCCACGCAGCTGCGACTCGCTGCGGCGGATAAACGCACGAAATTCGGCGTGGGCGAGAAGGTTCCATTGATTTGCGAAGCGGACAGCGCTGCGGCGGGCATAAGCTATAAATCGAGCAACAAAAAGGTTGCCGCCGTATCGGCGGACGGTCTGCTGACCCTGAAAAAGAAGGGCAGAGCCACAATCACGGCCACCACCTACAACGGCGTTTCGGCCAAGTTGAGCATCAACGTGCAGCCCGCGCCGAAATCCATCCGCCTGAAGCTGGAGCGCAGCGAGCTGGGCGTAGGCGAGGAGATCGGCGTTGCAGCGACGTTCCCGAAGGGCTGCGCGGGCGGCTATGAAATCAGCGTCGAGGGCGACGCTGCGCGGTATCAGGACGGCCGAATCATTGCCGTGGCTCCAGGCGAGGCGCTGATTCGCGCGCGCAGCTTCAACGGCCGGAGCGCGCAGGCGCTGTTGACCGTAAGGCCGGAACCGGAATGGCTGGCGCTCGCGCCCGAGGAGGGCAAAGTGACCGTGGGCGGCGAGCTTCGCCTGACCGTAGAGATGAATCCGGGCGCAATGAGCGCCGTGCGCTTCGAGAGCGCAGACGAGCGCATCGCCACCGTCAATGCAGACGGCGTGGTTACCGGGCTCGCCCTGGGGGATACGGTGATTACCGCTACGGCAATAAACGGCGTATCCGCGCGCACCGTGCTGCGGGTGCTGCCCATGCCGGAGCGCATTTATCTGACAGAGCTGCTGGAAATCGGCGTCGGAGACCGCTATCCGCTGCTGCCGGAACTCTATCCGCTGGATTCGCTGGGCAGTTTCAGCTATGCCAGCAGCAATACCCGCGTGGCAAAGATCGATAAAAACGGCATGATTTCCGCCTATGCCGTGGGAAACGCGGTGATTACCGTGCGATGCGGCGACTGCGTGGAAACGTGCATACTGATAGTGCGCAATTACGCCGACCTGCATCCCGTGCGCGCGGTGGCGCACCGCGGCATATCCGGCTATTACCCGGAAAACACGCTGGAAGCCTTCCGTCATGTGCCTGATTACGGCGTCCGCGAGGTGGAGTTTGACGTGCGCAAAACGGCGGACGGCAAGTTGATTGTGTTCCACAATCCAACCATCGGCACGGGGGACGACATGCAGTTCATTGACAGCATGACTTATGAACAGCTCAAGGCCTTAAAGCCGGATGTCTGCCTGCTGAGCGAGGCATTGAAGGTAATCGGTGAGTGCGGCCTGTACGCGCATGTAGAAATCAAGGATTCAAACATTGAATCCGAGGTCGCGGAATGCGTGAAGCAGAGCCCGGTGTACGGCAGCGTCAATTATCTGTGCTTTGATTTGAACGTGCTGCGCACCATCAGCGCGCACGACCCCGATGCGGAGCTGAACTATCTGGTCAACAAGAAGGACAATCTGAACTACTTGATGAAGAATCTGAGTAAGTTCAAGGACATTGAAATCGTTTCCATCCGCAAGGACCTGCTCACGCCCGAGATCGTGCGCACGCTGCACCTGAACGGCAAGAAGGTTACCGGCTGGACGGCGGACACGGAGAGCGATATTAAGCGCCTGAAGAAGATGGGCGTGGACTACATTACGACCAATTATCCGGACCGGGTGAAATAAAGCCAAAACAATTATACGAAAAAGGGGCTTCTGCTTCCGCGCTCAGTCGGAAGCAGAAGCCCCTGATACTTTGAAGTGCAGGAACCAGCTATAACGCACCGAAACCGGCGCAAGGCGCCGTTTCCGGCAGCGCCGCCCCGCTGCTTGAGCGGGGTGGGCTGGTCGCGCCTACGCAGAAGTCGCGACTGCTATAACGCACTGAAACCGGCGCAAGGCGCTGTTTCCGGCAGAACACGCCGACAATTCCCTTTAAATCACATATCCCGAATACAATCGTAATTCTTGATGATGTACTCCGCGCCGGACACGATGGTAAGCACCACGGCAATGTACATCAGCACATTGGCGAGCACCACGCCGAAATGGCCCAGCAGCGGCGCGCCGCTGACCGGTACCAGCAGCATCAGCGCGACGGTCGCGCTCATCTGGAACACGGTCTTGAGCTTGCCCAGCATGGCGGCGGCAATCACCTTGCCGCCGCCCGCAGCTACGAGCCGGAAACCGGAAATGATGAATTCGCGCGCGAGCATCACGATGCACACCCAGGCGGGCATGCGGCCGGACGCGACGAGCACCACCATAGCGCTCATCACCAGCAGCTTATCGGCAATGGGATCGGCAAACTTGCCGAAATTGGTGACCAGATGCCGCGAGCGGGCAATTTTGCCATCCAGCGTATCGGTAAAACATGCCGCCAGATAGATTACCAGCGCCACATACTGGCACCACTGCGCCTTTGCCAGCGCGAAAATCACGAACACGGGAATCATGATGATTCGGAGCATCGTCAATTTGTTCGGCAGATTCATTCTCACAGCACCTCCGCAGTCAAATCATAGGCGTCCGCGCCAGTGACGCGCGCCATCACATATTCGCCCGGCGTAAGTTCGCGCGCGGTAATCAGGCGGATACAGCCGTCGGATTCCGGCGCCTCCAGAATCGAACGGCCCATCCAACAACCGTCCTCATCGCGGCCTTCTACCAGTACTTCGCATTCCTCGCCAATGCGCGCCTGCATCAGCTCCGCCGATATCGCCTGCTGAAGCATCATCAGCTGGTCGAGCCGCGCAATCTTCACATCCTCGTCGATCTGATCCTTCATGCGCGCGGCGGGCGTACCCTCTTCCGGCGAATAGGTGAACGCGCCCATTCGGTCGAAGCGCGCCTCGCGCGTGAAATTCAGCAGTTCCTCAAACTGTTCCTGCGTTTCGCCCGGGAAACCCACGATGAACGTGGTGCGCAGGGTAATGCCCCGCGCCTTGCAGGCGGCGATGCGGCTGCGAATCCACTCGGCCGAGCCGCGGCGGTTCATCTTCTTCAGCAGCACGTCGTCTATGTGCTGCAGCGGCAAATCCAGATACGGCGCGACCTTTGGGTTGTTCTGGATCTCGTCCAGCAGCGCGTCGGTGGTGGTGTCCGGATAGCAGTAGAGCACGCGCACCCAGTGTACGCCTTCGATTTCACTCACGCGGCGCAACAACGCGGGCAGCAGCAGCGTGCCGTCGCCCAAATCGCAGCCGTAGCGGCTGGTGTCCTGCGCGATGAGCGTAATTTCCGTAACGCCCTGCGCGGCCAGACGCTCGCACTCGGCCACGATGTCGCCATACGGGCGCGAGGCGTAGGAACCCCTGATCAGCGGAATGGCGCAGTAGGTACAGCGGTTGTTGCAGCCGTCCGATATTTTCACATACGCCGCCCACGGCGCGGTGGTCAGCACGCGGCCGCAATTCAGGAAGCGTTCGCCGTCGGCCATGTACAGCGGGCGCTCGCCGTGGTCCGCATCGTCGAGCATGTCGTAAAGCCGGGCGTAGTCGCTCACGCCCATGAAGCCGTCCACCTCCGGCATTTCCTGAAAGAGCGTATCGCCGTAGCGCTGCGCCAGGCAGCCGGTCACGAACAGCTTCTGAAGCCGTCCGGTCTTTTTATATTCCGCCATTTCGAATATCGTATCGATGGACTCCTCCTTCGCGGCCTCAATGAAGCCGCAGGTGTTCACGAATATGATATCCGCCTGCGCCGGATCGGCCACAATTTCGTAGCCGCGCTCGCGCAGCATGCCCAGCAGATTTTCCGAATCCACGCGGTTTTTCGCGCAGCCCAGCGATACCATGCCCACTGTTTTCATAAGGGATTATTCCTCCGTATCGAACATGTTCATCATTTGTTCGCGGCTGATAAGCACCGTGCGCGGCTTTGCGCCGTCGGCCTCCGAAACGATGCCGCGCTTCTCCATTTCATCAATCAGCCTGCCTGCGCGGGCGTAGCCCACGCGCATGCGCCGCTGCAGCATGGAAACGGACGCCTGGCCGGCCTCCACCACGATCTCCACCGCCTCGGCGAGCTTCGGGTCGTATTCGTTGCTCACTTCTTCGCGCTCGGCGTCGCTGCGCACGGCATTTTCAATCTTTTCCACCACGTCCTCGTCGTAGGTGGTTTCGCTGCGCTCCTTAATATAGGAAACCACAGCGTTGACCTCCTCATCGGATACCCACGCGCCCTGAACGCGGATGGGCTTGTTGATGCCCGAGGGCACGAACAGCATATCACCGTTGCCCAGCAGTCGCTCCGCGCCGCCATGGTCGATGATGGTGCGGCTGTCTATCTGCGAGGACACGGAGAACGCGATGCGCGAGGGGATATTTGCCTTGATGATGCCGGTGATTACGTTCACCGACGGGCGCTGCGTGGCGATGACCAGATGCATGCCCGCCGCGCGCGCCTTCTGCGCCAGGCGGCAAATGCTGTCCTCCACATCGCCGGGAGCCACCATCATCAGGTCGGCCAATTCGTCTATCACGATGACCATCTGCGGCATCATCTTTTCGCCGGGTTCGAGCGCCTTGTTGTAGCCCTTGATGTCGCGCACGCTGCGCTCGGCAAAGCGCTTATAACGCGTTTCCATTTCGGCCACTGCCCAATCCAACGCGCTGGCGGCTTTCTTGGGGTCGGTCACGACCGGCGCGATCAGGTGCGGAATATCGTTGTAAATCGACAGCTCTACCACCTTGGGGTCGATCATGATCAGCCGCACCTCTTCCGGCGTGGCGCGATAGAGAATCGAAGTGATGATAGCGTTGATGCACACCGACTTACCAGAACCCGTCTGGCCCGCAATCAGCACGTGCGGCATCTTCGCAATATCCGCCACGATGTAGCGGCCGGAATTGTCCTTGCCGAGGCCAACGGCAATTCTGGAAGGATGCCGCCGCGCTTCAGGCGATTCCAGCACGTCGCGCAGGCGCACCATTTCCACATGATCGTTCGGAATTTCCACGCCCACGGCGGCCTTGCCCGGAATGGGCGCTTCGATGCGCACCGACAGCGCCGCAAGCCGCAGCGCGATATCGTCGGCCAGCGCGGTAATTCGCGAAACCTTGATGCCCGGCGCGGGCTGAAGTTCGAAGCAGGTGACCGCCGGGCCGTGTGCCACGCCAATCAGCCGCGTTTCGATGCCGAAATTGCGCAGCGTCTCGATCAGGTTGTTCGCCTTTTCACGGTCGGCCTGCTGGTAGATAGAGGAATCACGCGCCTCCGTGCTCTGTTCGAGCAGGTCGATTGGCGGATAGTTGTACGTCTCCTCCTCCGGATCCGGTTCCGGCTGCCTGCGGCTCAACCGGGGCAGCGCGGGCTTTGCGGCCGGAGCGTGGGGGATATCGAAGGGCGCTTCTTCATCCTCGTCCGCCTGCGGTTCGGGATCAGGCGCATCGTCGTCAATTTTGAGCGCGCGCACGCCCTCCACCACGCGGCGGGGCTTTGTGGGCTTCGGCGCGGGCGCTTCGTATTTTTCGGGCACGAAGGCGTCGTCCGCATCGGTGTGTACGGTGAACAGGTCGTCCGGATCGTCGGCGGGCGCTTCGGCCTGCACCTTCTCGGGTTGCGGCGTTTCACCCTGCTTATCCTCCGGTTGCGCAGCAAAAGACCGGGGCTTCTGCTGCTGGCGAATTTTGCGCAGCGGCTTTGGAATATCGATGCCCACATCGTCCGCAGCGGGCTGGGACAGGACGGCCTCCGCGTCCACCGTTTCGCGATATATCTTCTTGCGCGGCGCGCTGCGGCGCTCCGGCGCAGGCGTATCAATGCGGATGTAATCCTCCTGCGCGTCCCTTCTGCGCTCGTACTGCGCCGAAGCGGCGTTTCCGCGCGGCCGTGCGGCGCTGCGCGACGCGCCCTCCGGCCTGCCGGCGGCGCGACGCGGCGGCTGGTCGAAATCGTCATAACCGAACATCTGTTCGTCCTGACGCTGACGGCGGCGTTCCTCGCGGCGATCCTGATTTTCCTCGGCGCGCTCGCGGCTCCAGCGCAGCAGCTGCTGCATGCGGCCGGTGGCGGTCAGGCAGATCACGGCCACCAGCAGGCAGACGATTAACCCGCCCCAGCTGCCCAGCGCATTCTTGAGCGGATAGGCCAGCAGCGCGCCCAGCGCGCCCGCGCCGCCGCGATACAGATAGGCACGGGCAACAAAATCGGGCAGACTCATCGGCATGTGACGGTAGAGGCCGCTTTCGTTGATGCTCCAGTTTGCCACGCGATCCACAAAGAAGAGCTCCACCGCGGTAAACACGGTCAAAAACAGCAGCGCGTTCATTATAATATTGAGCGCGCGCACGCGCCTGCCGCGCGCGGAAAACGCCAGCAGCACGCCCGCCCAGATAAAGGCCACGGCCAGCAACGGGGCCAACACGCCCGCCACCCCCAGCATAATGCCGCGAATATCGCCCATGGCGGTGTTCGCCTCGGGCACAGCCACCGTCAGATACACCAGCAATGCAGCCAGGCCAAAGCACGCCAGCGCGGCCAACAGCTTTACAGGCGCCGCAGCAGGGGCCTCGCGCTCGCTCTGTTTTTTCTGATTCGCCATTTATTTCCTCCAATAACCGACTCTATTATATGTATTTGCAGCCAGAACTGCAAGTTAGATTTAAGCAAAAGAGCCGCACAGATTTGCGGCTCTTTTGCTTAAAGGGCAAGAATCAGCAAAACCGAAATTCTGCGGTTCAGCCGGTTCCAACGGAACACGCCGATAACGCTTAAAGGCTCAGAATCCGCAAAACCACAGGTTTTGCGGATCGGCGGGTTTTAATGGAACTCGCCGGCAATCCTTCACCCCAGCCGCGCGGCCATCAGCCGATCAACTGGGTTATCATCTTCCCGACATGCAGGAAATCAAGCTGTGTCACGTAGCTGTAAAGCGTGGATTCGGAAATCAGCGTCTGCGTCAAATCCGGGTTTATCAGCGATATGATGCTGGGCAGCAGCGTCAACAGCAGCACGGCTACCACCGAACCGCGGATCAGTCCACAGAGACCGCCGGGCAGCCAGTCAAACATGCGCAGCACGGGGAAACGCACCACATGGTCCAGCAGGTTAATCAGCAGCGATACCACCGCATAAATCAGAATAAACGCCACCAGGAAGGCCAGTACATGGAACACGGCCTGCCAGATAGTCTGATCCAGATAATCTGAAAGCGTGGTGATGTTCAGCCGCGCAAAGGCCTGATTGCGGATATTGGCTTCAAACGCCTTTGAGATGATCGAAATCTTCTCGCTGACGGTGGAAACTGCCGCCTGTATGGCGCTTTCGCCGCCGGAAACCACCTCGGCCACCGTGGTAGCCGCCTGCGCCTTGGAAGCGAAGAAGCTGTCCGGTTCCAGATACTGATTCAACACGGCCATCAGCGTGGTATTGGAAAGGGCCAAATTTGCGAGCCGCTCATACACCAGCCGAGCTCCAAACCACGAACCCACGAAACCGAACGTGGACAGCAGCGATGTGATAAAGCCCTTGTGCATGCCTGCCAGCAGGCTGAAGGCCAGCACCGCCAGAATCAGAATATCCACAATATTCATATTCGTATTTCCTCCATTTGATTATCTGTCTGCCATATTTCCCCGTTTTGCGGCGATCTATGCCACTTTTCCGGCGCTTTCGGGAAAACTTTTTGCCAAATCAGCCCAGCTTCACCAGATAAACCGTATTTCCATTGCCAATCACAGCCACGTTGTCGCGCGTCACGCCGTATACCTTGCCTATGGCGATGCCCAGCTGGTAAGCCTGCACGCTGCGGCTGCCCGCCTGCGCGATCATCAGGTGTCCGTCGGCCGCAAAGCCGTAGATGCGGTCGCCCACGGTCACCACGTCCGTACAACCAAAGGGCATGCGCAATATCTGATCCAGATTCGAGCGCATCACGCGCACATCGCGAATGGCCGATTCGCCGCTGAGCTGCGAATCGTTCACCAGCGCCATCAGCGGGTCGTTCATGCCCTCATCGATTGCGGCCAGATACCAGCCGTAAATCAGCCTGCGCGCGGATGCGTCCTCCACGCCGGTGTAGTCGTAACTCTTGATGTAGGTATCGCCCGCCACCAGCACCTGCGAGGACTGGAACATCACCGCATAGGCCAGCTGCTGCGTATCCGAAATCTTGCCGACAATTTCCTTGCCGGGGCGATAGGTCTGTATATTACAGGTGGGCACCGTACCATTTGAATCGCACACCATGACCCACAGCAACGTTCCGTTCGAAAAGAAACCGTAGTTGATGACGTCCACATCGTCCAGAATAATCTGGCTGACCTGCTTGCCGCCGCTTTCCATCAAAACGATGGTGCTGTTCATTTCCTCGCCAATGACCACGGCGGTGTACTTATCGCCGGTGCGGGCGCTCAGAATCGGGGCTTCCATTTCACCGTTAAAGGTGGTCGCGCCGGATTTGGCGTCAATCAGCGTCAGCGTCGACCCGGCCCACACGGCCACGCCGCTGTCCGAGGCGTTGAAGCCCGCGTTCTGGCCCATCATATACGACCAATTTACCTTGCCGCTCGACGCAATGGACGATACGGCGTTGCCGTCGTAATAGACGAAACCGCCGGATGTGGTCTGCAATTCCTGAATATTGGCAATTTCCATGGTAGTGCAATAGCCAAAGCCGTCCGACGCGGTGATGCGTCCGGCCAGCGTAGCCAGGCCATAGGCCAGCGCCATGGAAAGCGCCACAATCAACAGCACGATCGCCCATGGATTTTTTGCGCTCCTGCGTCTATCCATGGAAAATCCTCCGTACAGTATTTAAAATAAGTTTTTTCGGCAGTTTTGACCGCCAAAAAAGAATTTGGAAGGCACACTCGTCTTTTTTAAGACAGATTGCCTTGTATACCTTTATCAATCCTATTATAATTGAAGCGCGGGTCATAAGCAACGTTAGTCTTGTAACAAAACCGGGACAAATGCGGTCAATTGCCCGCAGCGTGTCAATTTTTAGGCATAATTATGTGCGAATTGGAAATTGTTTCACGTGAAACATACACGGGGAGGAGCGGCATGGCGAAGCGCACGGAAAAGAAGGAAATAAAGCGGCGGATCGGGCGCAGAGCGGCGCTGATCGGCCTGCTCTGCTGCGCGCTGGCGCTCGGCGGCCTGCTGGGTGCAATGAGCTTGCAGGCGCGCGCCGTGCATCTCTGCTGTGCCGACGTATACATTTCCGATCTGCCCGCCGGGCTCGACGGCGTGACGCTGCTATTTGTATCCGACCTGGATATCCGCAATTCAGCGGACGCGGCGCGCTGCCGCAAAGTATTTGACCGCTTGCAGAATCTCGACCCGGATATATTGCTGCTGGGCGGCGACTACAACGCACGCACACTCGGTGAAGTGCTCAACGGCGCGCCTGAAACACAATCGAAGGCCGCGGCGCTGGAATTTCTGGCTGGTCTGGACACTTTTCAGGCGCCGCTGGGCAAGTTTGCCGTATCTGGCGAGCGCGATGGCGACATGGACGCGCTGCGCGAAGCGCTGAACATGGGCGGCGTGCGCCTGTTGTCGGATGAATGCGCAGTCATCAGCCGCGACGGCGACGAGCTGGTCGTCGCCGGGCTCACGGATTCCAGCCTGAAGCTCACGCCCTATTCGGAAATTGGCCGTTACTTCAGCGGCAGCGAATGTGTGGTGGCGCTGGCACACAATCCGTCGGCCTATGTGGGCGTGCGCGTGGCCGAGGCGAAGAACGGCGGGCCATGGGCTGATCTGGTGCTCAGCGGTCACACGCTGGGCGGGCAGATTCGCGCCTTCGGACGCACGCTGCGTACCCTGCCTGAGGCCGAAGCGCGCTGTCTGGCCGGCTGGTTCTATACGGACGATCTGCCGCTGCTGGTAAGCCGCGGCCTGGGCTGCGACGGCGCATTGCTGCGCCTGGACGCACAGAGCGAGGTTTGGCTGCTGACGCTCAGGCGGCCGCAAGTGGTAGATATGACCACGCTGCCGGATTTCTGACGGCATGTTTCACGTGAAACAATCTTGTTTCGATGATGTTTTCATTGTTCCACGTGAAACATGGTGAAATGCGTCGAAGCGCGCCGATGTTTCACGTGGAACAATTTAATGCGAGAAAGGCTATTATATATGAAGGAATTTATCTGCACGCTGTGCCCGCGCAACTGTGCCGCCGTGCGTAGCGAGACGGGCACGGGCGTCTGCGGTATGGGTGCAGAACCGAAAATTGCCCGTGCGGCGCCACATTTTGATGAAGAGCCGGTCATTTCCGGCGAACGCGGCTCGGGCGCGGTGTTTTTTTCAGGATGCAGCCTGAAATGCTGCTTCTGCCAGAATTTCGAGCTTTCGCACAGCGGCTATGGCAAAATCGTCAGCGTCGCGCGGCTGCGCGAGATATACTTTGAGCTCATCGCGCAGGGCGTACACAACATCAATCTGGTCAATCCCACGCATTTTGCCAGCGCTATATACAATTCACTGGAAGGCGGTCTGCCAGTGCCCGTGGTGTGGAACAGCGGCGGCTACGAAAAGATGGAAACGCTCAGACGCTTTGAGGGACGCGTGCAGGTGTACCTGCCGGATTTGAAGTACATGCGCGCCGGATCTGCGCGGAAGTATTCACACGCGGCCGATTATTTTGATTATGCTGCACCCGCGTTGCGCGAAATGCTGCGCCAGACCGGGCCTGTGGTCATAGGTCCGGATGGTCTGATCCAGTCCGGCGTGATCATACGGCATCTCATTCTGCCCGGCTGTACGGATGAATCCATCGAAATACTGGATTTTATCAAAAACGAGCTTCCCGGCGCGTGGGTGAGCCTGATGGCGCAGTATCTGCCCTTCGGCGAGGCCGCGGGCATGGATGAACTGGGCCGTCAACTGACGCAGGAGGAATACGATCGCGTGGCCGACCATCTGATGGAAATTGGTCTGGACGACGGCTTCATACAGGAACTTTCATCTTCAGACGAGAAATACATTCCGAAATTTGACCTCACCGGCGTGTGAGGAACGAAGGAGAACGGTTTTACTTGGCTCAGGAACTCAGATTTTCGCCGCTATTCAGCGGTTCAAGCGGAAATGCCGTGTATGTGGGCTGCGGCAATACGCACCTGCTGGTGGACGCGGGGCTTTCCGGCGCGCGCGTCATAGCGGAATTGAAGCGCATCGGCGTTGCGCCCGAAACGCTCACCGCAATTTTGACCACCCACGAACATGTGGACCACATCCGCGGCGTGGGCATACTTTCGCGCAAGCTGCACATTCCCGTGTACGCCACGCGCGGTACCTGGATCGGCATGCAGGATAAGGTGGGCGCAATCGAGGATCGCTTCCGCTGCATCATGGAAGCCGGACAGGATTTCTACCTTGGGGATATGAACATTGCGCCCTTCGCCACGCCGCACGATGCGAACGAACCTGTTGGCCTCTGTTTCGAAGCGGGCGGCGCGCGCTTCGCGGTGGCCACCGACCTCGGTTGCCCCAAAAAGGGCTGGATGAACAGCGTGCGCGGCGCGGACGCCGTTCTGCTGGAATCGAACTACGACCCGGACATGCTCCAGGCGGGCAGCTATCCCTACGAGCTCAAGCGCCGCATCGCTTCCACGCACGGCCATCTCTGCAATGATGACGCTGGAAAGTGCGCGGTCGAGCTGGTGAAATCCGGCGCGCGCCACATCATTCTGGGACACCTTAGCAAGGAAAACAACTTTCCGGAGCTCGCGCGCCGTTGCACGGAAGCGGCGCTGCTGAATGCCGGAATTCGCCCGGGCGAAGATGTGCGGCTGGACGTGGCTCTGCGCGACGGCACAACCGGCATGTTCGCACTGAGCTGCATGCTGGTCTGACAGAGAGGATATGAATATATGATGAAGCGATGGCTGGTGCGGCCCGCGGCCGCACTGTTTCCACTGGCAGCCCTGCTTGGCGGTGCATTTTCACCCGTTCTGGCATTGCGGCTGATGCTGTGCTATTTCAGCGTGGCGCTGCTTTCCGGCTGTGCGGCGGAAGCATTTCGCAATGCAGCGGCGCGCGAACCCGGACGGCGGCGCGTGGACGGCCGCTTCTTCGGCGGACTCGTGATGATACTGCTTGCAGGCGCAGTTTGCTGTGCGCTGTGCGCGTACCTGAACAAAATTGACGCGCTGTGCGGCGCGCTGGTTGCGGGTATATGTATCAATATCGAACATTTGTTCGAAGAACGTAGCTATGCGCTCGGGCGGCGCGAGGACGGGCCGATGAGCGCCGCCGTATCGGCGCTGTTGCTGGCGGCGGGCCTGGCGTTGGACGCGCGCACCGAAGCGCCGCTGAACCTGCCCGGCTTCTATACGGCGGCAGGCGCGGCGCTGGGCGCGCTGATTGCGGCGGCGGTGTCGCTGACGGTAGCTCCGCTCGCGCGCATATCGTTGCTGCCGCGCAATCTGGGCTTTTTCCCGCGTGCAGCGGTGCAGAGCCTGCTGTATCCGGCCCTCTGTGCGGCGCTGACGCGCTTTTGCCCCAATGAATTCAGCCTATTGCCCGCGCTGGCCGGGCTGACGCTCTGGCGACTGGCGCGCACGCCCTGCCGCCGCACGCAAAACGAGGGTCGCGCATTCAATCTGATGATAATGCTGGCCTGCGCCGTGAGCGTCGCCGCTGCGGCAATACTTCCGCAGGCCGCCACCTATGCGCGCGCGCTGCTGCTGGCGCTGATCTGTTCTCTCGCCGTGTTTGCCGCGCCCGCACCGCGCCCGTATGCGGGCGCAATCGCACTGATCGCCGCGGAGCTGCTGCTTGAAACTGCGCTTTTGCCCGGAAACTGGCGCACCGTGGCAATCTGCGCGCTATGTGTCGCCGCCGTGGCCGCAAACCTGCGCCCGGCGCTGATGCGGCGGGCATAGGCGTGAATCGTTAAAACTTCGCGTGCTTCGGCATTTTCGCGCCTGACAGCGTCTAATTAAATAGAATATTCTTTGCGATATACGGGAGATGAAGCTTTCATGCGAAATGAGACGCAGCAGAGGGCTGTTTCAAACAGAAAGAAAACGCGCTATGCGCTGCGATTTACGCGGCGACAGACGGTTCTCGTCTGTATCGCGCTGTGCGCGGCGCTGGGACTGTCGTTCTTTATGGGCTGGCGCATGGGCGTAGGTTCCACCAAATATAAGGGCGATATCCTGCTGGTGAATTCAGAGCATCGACTCTCGGCGGATTACGTACCCGAGGGGTTGGTGAACCTCTACCAGCAGCGTCATTCCTTCCGGCTGGCCAATTCCAACATCTATCTGGCCAGAGAATGCTATGAGCCAATGGAGCGCATGTTCGCCGCGGCCGAGGCCGAAAACGTGAACGGCTTCATCGTGACCTCCGGCTACCGCGATTATCAGCGCCAGCAGGAAGTGTACGCTCAGTCCGAACCCGGCAAGGCGCAGGAGGCGGGCGCGAGCGAGCACCAGACAGGTCTAGCCTTCGACGTGACCACGGAGACCTCCGACGGCTTTGAAAGCACGCCGCAATACGCCTGGCTGAGCCTGCACGCTCACGAATACGGCTTTATCCAGCGCTATCCGGCCAACAAGGCCGATGAAACCGGTATTGCCTACGAGCCATGGCACTATCGCTATGTGGGCGTAGAGGCTGCCACGCGCATTCGCAATGAAAACCTGACGCTCGAAAGCTTTTTGAAAAAATACGGCCGCTGATAAAGAGAAAGGATGAATTTTTCCATGAAAAAGAAGCTTCTGTGCCTGCTGGTTGCGCTGATGTGCCTGATAGCGCTGTTTCCCGGCCACGCCGACTTCGGCGATCATTCCGGCGATTCTGATTATGGCGACAGCGATTACGACTCAGGCTACGATTCAAGCTGGGATAGCGACTCGTGGAGCGATTCCGGCTACTATGGCTCCGGCGATTCCGGAGGGGATTTCTACATCGTCGTATTCACAGTGGGCAGCATATTGCTGATCGCGCTGATTGGCGGCGTACGCTCCAAATCCAAGAAGAAAGCCGGCGGCGCTTCGCCTACGCCGGTGAACAGCATGCGGCCGTTGAGCGCGCTGGCCGAGCTCAACCAGGACGAGCTGTGCGCACAGATTTCCAATATGTACATCCGGCTTCAGGAGGCCTGGGCCGCGCGTGACCTTTCACCGGTCGAACCGCTGCTCAGCGCGCCGCTGTACGCGCAGACCTCTGCGCAGCTCAAGCGCGACTTTATTGACAAGGGAATCACCAGCCACATGGAGCACATCAGCGTGCTGGATGTGACGCTGCTGGGCTGCAAGCCCGCTGAAAACGGCGCGCCCGACCGCGTGTTTGCCCATGTAAACGCACGCTTCGTGAATTACCTGACGGACGCCTCCGGCAAGCTGGTGCGCGGCGACCGAAACGATGAAATCTACATGCAATATGAATGGACGCTGGAGCGCAGCGGCAGCGCAGGCGGTAAGACCAGCGTGAACTGCCCGAATTGCGGCGCGCCTGTAGACGTGAATAAATCCGCAAAGTGCCCCTATTGCGGCACCGCCATTGAAAACACGAGCTACGACTGGGTGGTTTCGCAAATCAAGGGCCTGTCCAGAAATACGGTCAAGCACTAAGACTTATCGGCGTATTCCTTCAGAATCCGCCGACCCGCAAAACGCTGGTTTTGCGAATCCTTGCATTTTAAAAAACGGAGCGTCTCTGAAAAATCCAGAAACGCTCCGTTCAGTCTGTCGAAAAAAACAGGAGAACTCGAGAGGGCCAAAGCCCTCTCGAACTTTCAGTCGTGCCCAGCGGCGTGTACGGTAGGCGCGGGCGATTTTTGTGGCGGAAAATTCCATTTTCCAGAGTAAAAGTCGTTTCCTTGCAGTTTTTGCACCCGGAAATCTGAAGGATTTTAGCAAAAACTGGTGAGAGTGGCAGTGGCGGGGGAGCTTGCTTCCCCGTCCACAGGCTTGTCAAAACCTGTTTATGCTATTTGCCTGTGCGGCTGCCAAAGTAATTCTGAAGCACCTCAAGGCTCTCTTCGCGCAGCACGCCTGCGGTAACTTTCGGCTTCCACGAGGAATGCTCAAAGACCAGCTGGGCGCATTCACAGCCCGTTTCACCAAAGATACGCTCCAAATCCATGTTGCTTGCGGCGTAAACCAGGCGGCCCAACCTGGCCCACACCATCGCACCGCTGCACATGAAGCAGGGTTCGCAGCTGGAATACATCGTGTACTGGCTCAGGTCGGTAACGCCCGTCTTTCCGCAAAATTCGCGAATCAGCCCAGCTTCGCCGTGAAAGGTCGGATCGTGCCGCGTACGAATTTGATTTTCATTGGTGAACGCGATCTTTCCATCTCTCACCAACACCGCACCGAAGGGCTCGTTTCCGTGTTCGACAGCAGCCTTTGAAAGCTCGATCGCCATCCGCATAAAGCGCTCATCCAGCGCCGCTTCATCCGCATTTTCCCATATATTCTTCATATAAAAGCAATCCATCGTGCCGTGCTTGACGCAGGCGGGACGGTCGATCTTCTCAAAGCCCAGCTTTTCA
Source organism: uncultured Clostridia bacterium (assembly GCA_934645275.1). The sequence goes on along the minus strand of CAKUDW010000002.1, from coordinate 18,696 downwards.
TACAGGCCTATCGCAGCTTTGAGTGCCGAATGCGTTTCAAGATGTATCTTATCGTAACCCAGCCGCCGCGCTTCCTCTTCCACAGCCTGCATCAGCCGCCGCCCAAGTCCCATGCCCCTGACCGCGTCTGCCAGATAAAGCTTCTGCAACTCCGCACAGCCAGCTATGCCAGTAAATTCTGCAAGTCCTGCGCCACCAAGCACACGGCCGTCCACTTCGGCAATGAAGTAGGCGCGCCTGTCCGGGGCCGCGCAATAATAGGCGCTCAAATGATCGAGTTCGGGATCAAAATACGCCGTACCGGGCATGTTGAGGCCGTAGCTTTCCAGGCTCGCGCGAATAATCGCCGCAATTTCGCCGTCATCCGCCGCCGTAATCCGGCGCAGCGCAATATTTTGCATATCCATGGCATTTCCTCCCATTAGAACTCAGAACGCCCGAGAACCCGCCGGTTCATCGGACGCTCTTATTTCTGAATTGAAAATATGGAATCCTACTTGCGCGGCGCATCCTCGACAAAGAGCCGCCGCTGCGTCTCCACATCGGCGTTGCCGGTAGCAGGAACGCCCACCTTCGCCTGAAATTCGCTCACAGCTACGCTGGTACTCGCACCGTACATGCCGTCGGCCGTAGCGTTCACGCGCTCGCCCGCCTCGTTTTTGAAGGTGCGCAGATAGCCCAGCTCAATCAAGCGCTTTTGCAGCGCAATCACTGAATTCGTGCGGTAGCCGAGCTTCAAATCATAGTAGCTGGCCTGATAGTCGTCCATCGTGGGCAACTCCTGCGTGTCAATGGTCAGCGAGCTGTCCAACTGATTCGCTTCCATGCCGAAAAGCTCGTTGATCGTTACCAGGCGATAGCCCTTTTTGCTGGCCTCGGCAATGAAGCCCTCGAACACCTGCAACGACTTCTGCGTCATGTCGAACTGATAAATATTGCCGCTCCTGAGCGTTCCCACCAGCGATTCGACCGTGTTGCCATTATAGGAATAGGTGTAGCCGACGATGCCGGTAAAGCCCAGCTTGCGCGCGAAAAAGTGAGTGCGCTGGTCGTATACGGCTTCCACGCTGCTGGGACGGTAGTAGCTCTGATGATAATCGCGGCCCATGGCATAGCTGGTAGCGATATTCTGCTTCCACATCTGTATGGCCAGTTCGCCGCTCGAAAGCGCATATTCGGCCTTCTTGCCGTAATTCCGGTTTTCAATCTCGTAGCCCAGGCGGGTAACGCAAGTTCTGAAACCCTCGGTCATGCCCGGAGTCATCAGCGCGTCGCCGGTGGGAAACAGCGTCAGCTTCGCGCTGTATACATCGGCAATCTCAATGATGCGGCTGAGTACGTCGGCCTTGCTGCAATCGTCAATCGTCAGCGCAATCATCATTTCGTCGTCCGGCGTACGCTCGGCCCGATTCATGATGGGCAGAAAGTAATCGCCGGGCATTGGCGTGGCAAAGAAGCGATTCGGCACGCTGGCGGCATCCGCTGCAACCTGCGCGTCGGGCTCCGCACTCTGCTCGGGCGCAGGCGTGAGTGTGGGTTCCGGCGTGGCGGTGGGTTCGGGCGTCATGTTTTCAATGTCCGCGCCCAGTACCAGCGGCGCGCGCGTGGCCGCGTTCTGATCCACAAAGCTCGGATTTTCCGGATAAGCGTAGGGCAGGTTGCCGTCATTGCCGCTTTCGCCGGCGAGATTGCTGTTGAACAGCAGCACAGCGATGGCCATCGCCACAAAGGCCGTAAGTATCACCAACGCGGGCAGCACGCCGGAACCGCGCCGCCGCTGCGCTCTCTTTTCTCTGCTGGGCATCTATGTCTAATCTCCTGAGTATGATATTCCTTATGAATTGCCGACGCCTCTGCTACCGCTTTCAAAAAGCGCGACCAGCCCCGTCCACGCCAGACGGTGCCGTTGACGCGCCATGGCCGTCAGCCCGCAAAACTTCAGTTTTGCTAATTCTTATCCATTTATAAGTATATCAAATCGCTTTGCGCCTTTCAAGCACTAGATTCGTGCATTCCTGTGACAATCCACCGCCTTTCCCGCGCTGTTCCACAGCTTTTCCAGAACTTATCCACAGCTTTGACACAGGCTGCTGACAAAATATTGCATTTAGACTTTTTCCTGAACTTGCCAAAACGCCTTGCTTTTCGGCCCGTTATCTGCTACAATAGGGCTGTATTATCCACAGATTTCGACAATTTATCCACAATTTGTGATATTTATGTGGATAAATGTCAAAATATACGGTCTATCCCATGAAGGAAGTCAAAAAAACGACAAACTGCCGGGCCTGTTGCGGTATCGGCGGTTTAAGTGCGGCGCGCATTCAGGCAGAATGTCCGCGCCCTTGTTTGCGCCAAAATGCAGCGTCAACAAAGCCGGCGTGCCGGCATAAACATACGGAGGCTTTCATGAATTATACGCCCGAGCAGAAGCAGGCCTGGGACAAGGCCAAATCCATGCTGGAGGAGAACCTGATTCCCGTATCCTTCAATACCTGGATACGGCCGCTGGAGCTCTACTCTGTGACGCAGGATTCCATACTGATCACAGTGCCCAACAATCTCATCCAGAACCACGTGCGCCAGCGCTACTATACGGAACTGTACAATATGATGCGCATGTGTTTTGGACGCAGCTACGAGCTGGAGCTCTACACGCCCGAGGAACTTTCCCGCCAGCGCGGCGAGCTGACGCGCACCACGTTGAACGCGAAGTATTCCTTTGAAAACTTCGTGGTGGGCCCGAGCAATTCCTTCGCCTACGCCGCGTCGCTTGCGGTGGCGGAGCAACCCAGCGACGTGTACAACCCGCTGTTCATCTATGGAAGCGTGGGCCTGGGCAAGACGCATCTGATGAACGCCATCGGCAACTATATCATGGCCGACGACCCGATGAAGAACGTGCTGCTCACCACGTCTGAAAGCTTCACAAACGAACTGATCGACGCAATCGTGAAGAAGAAGGATACATCCGAACTGCGCCAGCGCATGCGCAATGTGGATGTGCTGATGGTGGACGATATCCAGTTTTTAGCAAAGACCAAGTCCACGCAGGAGGAATTCTTTCATACCTTCAACGATCTCTATTCCAAGGGCAAGCAAATTATCATTTCATCCGATCGCCCGCCCAAGGACATACCGACCATCGAGGAACGCCTGCGTTCGCGCTTTGAGTGGGGCCTGATCGTGGATATTCAGCGCCCGGACTACGAGACGCGCGTGGCCATTCTGCGCAAAAAGGCGGATGAGGAGGGCATTCACGTAACTTACGATGTGATCGACTACATCGCCGGGCGCGTGGAATCCAACATCCGCGAGCTGGAAGGCACGCTCACGCGCCTCTCGGCCCAGTGCCAGCTGATGGGCACGCCAATCACGCTGGAATTCGCGCGCGATTCGCTCTCTCAGCTGATGGCCACACAGGAGGCGCGCCGCGTGACGCCGGAACTGATTATTCAGGAAATCAGCAAGCAGTACGGCGTGGAACCGGAGGACATCATATCCAAGAAGCGCAGCCGCGATATCGCGCTGCCCAGGCAGATCGCCATGTATCTCTGCCGCGATATGACGCAGCTGTCCACCACGAATATCGGCAAGGCCTTCGGCGATCGCGACCATACCACCGTAATGCACGGCTGCGACAAGATTCAGAGCGAAATGCAGAACAATTTTGCCTTCAAAAAGCGTATTGAAGAACTGACGCAGCTGATTAAAAACGGCTGATATCGCGCCCCATGTTGATAAGTTCCGGGCTTATCAACCGTTTTTCAACCTGCGGCTGTTGATAATTTTGCCGCCAAAATGCCCGTCCTAACGCGCTTTTGGCACTTATCCACATTATCCACAGCCTCTACTACGTCGTCTATTTATCCTATATATTGAATATCTATAATACAGGAGGGAACCTGCGATGCAATTCACCTGTTCCAAGGCCAAGCTGATCGACGCGCTGCAAATCGTTACCAAGGCGCTTTCCACCCGCACCACCAATCCGATTCTGGAGGGCGTGCTCATCGAATCCGATATGGAAGAACTGACCTTCACCTGCTCGGATGAACGCATCACCATTATGACGCGCGTTCCCGCACAGATTACGGAAATCGGCCGTGGCGTGGTGCCGGGCAAGCTGTTTTCCGAAATTGTGCGCCGCCTGCCGGACGATACCGTGGATATCCGCATGGACAATCGCTTCATGTTCACGATTCGCTCCGCATCCTCGCGCATGAACATCTCCGGCCAGGATGCGAGCCTGTTTCCGCGCCTGCCCGCAATGGACGGCGAGCGCGAAATTTCGCTGCCGCAGGACATGCTGCGCGACATGATACAAAAGACGGAATTCGCCATCGCGCAGGACGACATGCGCGAAGTGCTCACCGGCTGCCTGCTGGAAATTGGCGGCGGCGATGTGACCATGGTAGCGCTGGACGGTTACCGGTTGGCACTGCGCCGGGCAAAGTGCGCGGATGTGCTGGAAAAATTCTCGGCCATCATTCCGGGTCGCGCCGTGGGCGATATCGGCAAATTGCTCTCCGACAACGAGGAGGCCTTCGCCCAGCTCTCGTTCGAGGGCAACAAGCTGCATATCCGGCTGGAGGAAACGGAAATTTTCGTGATTCTGGTGGACGGCGAATATGTGCAGTACAAGCAGATTCTGCCCAAGAGCTTTGCTACGCGCGTGGAGGTGGCGCTGGATCCCTTCCGCCGCTGCATCGATCGCGCTTCGCTGATTGCGCGCGAGGGCAGCAACAATCTGATCATGCTGCAGATGGCCGATAACCATATGGTGGTGGAGGCGCATTCGCAGGTGGGCGACGTGCGCGAGGAGCTGGAAACCCGCCAGGAGGGTGCGGACATCAACATCGCCTTCAATGTGAAGTACCTGACGGACGTGGTGCGCTACATCGAGGGTGAATATATCGAACTGAACCTGAACAACCCCGTTTCGCCCTGCATCGTTACCCCCGTGGGCGACAGCGACTATGTACATCTGATTCTGCCGGTACGTACGGGAGCAAAATAAATGCTGCATTCCATGAATTCAGACACCATCTGCGCCGTGGCTACCGCGCCCGGCGCGGGCGGCGTCGCCATTGTGCGCGTCAGCGGCGCGCGGGCGGGCGAGCTGTTCAAACAGCTGTTTCAGCCCGCTCATCCCGACGCTGCGTCCGGCCGCAGGCTGGCCTACGGCCACGCCGTATATCGCGGCGCAATCATAGACGAGGTGCTGGCCGTGTTCATGGCTGCGCCAGCCACCTATACGCGCGAGGACGTATTTGAAATTCACTGTCACGGCGGCAGCGTGTGCGCGCGCCGCGTGGTGGAGGCGGCCGTGGCGCTGGGCGCGCGCGCGGCCGAGCCAGGTGAATTTACCCGGCGCGCCTTTTTGAACGGCCGCATCGACCTTGCCGAGGCAGAGGCAGTGATGTCGCTGATCGGCGCGGACAGCGAGGCGGCGGCGCGCGCCTCTGTGCGCCAGCTCGAGGGCGGCGTTTCAGGTTTCGTGCGTGGCGCGGCCGAGGAAATCAAGGGGCTAATGTCGCTGATTGAAGCCTGCACTGATTTTCCGGACGAGGTGGATGAACCCGACGCGGCGGCGCAAGTGCGCGCGGGCGCGCTGCGCGTGCAGTCAGCGCTCGAGGCGCGCATCGACGAGCGCGGCGCGCGGTTGATTCGAGAGGGTGCGAGCATCGTGCTGGCCGGACGACCGAACGTGGGCAAATCGTCGCTGATGAACGCGCTGCTTCGGCAGGAGCGCGCCATCGTTACCAGCGTGCCGGGCACTACGCGAGATGTGCTCACCGAGCGCATCAGCATCGGTGGCGTGCGCGCCGAGCTATCCGACACGGCGGGTCAGCGCGAGACCGATGATCCGGTGGAGAAGATCGGCGTGAGCCGCGCTGAAACGGCCATGGAGCGCGCGGACATCGTGCTGATTGTACTGGATAGCTCGGGCGAAATTACGCCGCAGGACAGGGCGCTGCTGGACAGGGCCGATTCGCGCGCCATCATTTGCCTGAATAAGTGCGATCTGCCCGGCGCACAGTGCGACCTGCCCGGCGCAATCTGCCTGAGCGCGCTGACAGGCGCGGGCGTGGATGCGCTTGTCGAGGCGATATCGCAGCGCCTGAGCGCTGCGCGCCCCGCGGACGACTGCCTGACCGAGCAGCGGCACATTGGCCTTGCACGGGAGGCCTGCGCGGCGCTGACGCGCGCCGTGCGCGCCATAGACGAACGCTTTCCGCTGGATGTGACCGCCATAGACTTGATGGCGGCGTTGACGGCGCTCTGCGAAATTACAGGAGAAGACGCATCTGAAGAAGTGATCGATCGGGTTTTCAAAAATTTCTGTGTGGGAAAATAAGAGGTGGAGCGAATGAATTACGTGTCCAATATGACACAGCTTATCGGAAATACGCCCCTGTTGGCGCTCGAAAACCTTGCGGTGAAACACGGACTCAAGGCGAAACTCATGGCCAAGCTGGAGCAATTCAATCCTGCCGGCAGCGCGAAGGACCGCGTGGCGCTGGAGATGATTAACCGCGCCGAGCGCGAGGGAAGGCTGAAGCCCGGCGGTACGGTGATCGAGCCCACCAGCGGCAACACTGGCATTGCGCTGGCGGCCATCTGCGCGGCGCGCGGCTATAAGGCCATCATTATCATGCCCAGCAATATGTCTGTGGAGCGCTTCCGGCTGGTGCGCGCGTACGGCGCGCAGCTGATGCTCTCCCCCGCCGTGGACGGCATGCAGGGCGCGGTTATACTGGCCGAGGAAATGCAAAGCGTGGTTCCGGACAGCATTCTTGCCGGGCAGTTTGTGAATCCCGCGAATCCCGCCGCCCACAGCGCCACGACCGGCCCGGAAATCTGGCGCGATACCGACGGCAAGGTAGATATGCTGGTGGCCGGCATCGGCACCGGCGGCACTATTTCCGGCACCGGCGAATATTTGAAACAACAGAACGCGCATGTGCGCCTGGTGGGCGTGGAGCCCGCCGAGAGCCCGCTGCTGACGCAGGGCCACGCAGGGCCGCACGGCATACAGGGCATCGGCGCGAACTTCGTGCCCGAGGTGCTCCGGCGCGATCTGCTCGACGAAGTGATGGATGTGAAAACCGAGGATGCGAAAAACGCCGCGCGCGAGCTGGCGGCCGTCGAGGGCATACTCTGTGGCATTTCCTCGGGCGCGTCGCTGTGGGCGGCCATGCAGCTGGCCGCACGCGATGAAAACGCGGGCAAGCTGATCGTGTGCATGCTGCCGGATACCGGCGAGCGTTACCTTTCCACTGGAATGTTTGATTGAGTGAGGACTGAATGCAGAACATAATTGAAAGCGTAGTGAGCCGCATTTCCGCTGGCTGTGCGGAAAACGGCCTGTTCAACCGCGATCGCGAGCGCAAAATTCCACAGCGTGATCGCATTATATGGATTGTCAAGGAACTTCGCAAGGTCGTGTTCCCCGGCTTCTTTGCCGATGAGAACAACGATTTCTTCCTGGGTTACACGCTCACCAATATCTGGAACGAGCTGTTTATCCAGCTGAAGCTTGCCTTTTCATTTAAAAACGATGATGAAGCCGCCGTCGAAGCGCATGCGCGGGCCGTGTGCGACGGTTTCTTCAACAAAATTCCGCAGATACAGGGCCTACTTCTGAAGGATGTGGAGGCTGAATTTGAGGGCGATCCCGCTGCGCAGAGCCGCGAGGAGATCGTGTTCAGCTATCCGGGCCTGTTCGCCATCTACGTCTATCGCGTGGCGCACGAGCTATACCTGGAAAACGTGCCCTTCATTCCGCGCATCATGACAGAATACGCCCATTCCGGCACCGGCATCGATATCAACGCGGGCGCGCAAATCGGGCAGTATTTCTTCATCGATCATGGTACCGGCATCGTTATCGGAGAGACTACGGTAATCGGAGACCATGTGAAGCTCTATCAGGGCGTCACGCTCGGCGCGCTTTCCACGCGCTCGGGCCAGATGCTCTCCGGCAAGAAGCGCCATCCCACCATCGAGGATCATGTGACTATCTATGCCAACGCCACCATCCTCGGCGGCGATACCGTGATCGGCGCGCGCGCCACCATCGGCGGCAATACCTTCATTACCTGGTCGGTCGCGCCGGACGCGAAGGTCACGCGTGAAAGCGCGCCCCCGCTGGATAATTGCAGAAAGTGACGGCGCTTTTGCGCGGCATTCCAATTTTGACAAGCCTGTAGGCGGGGAAGCAAGCTCCCCCGCCACGACCACTCTCACCAGTTTTTGCTAAAATCCTTCAGATTTCCGGGCGCAAAAACTGCAAGGAAACGATTTTTACTCTGGAAAATGGGATTTTCCGCCGCAAAAATCGCTCCGTGTCTACCGTACACGCCGCTGGGCACGACTGAAAGCTCGAGAAGGTTTTGGCCCTCCCGAGCGCTCCTGGTTTTTTCTACAGACCGAAAGCGGGTATCCGGTTTTCACCGGATACCCGCTCTGTTGCATTATTTGGTTTCCTTGGGCTTATCTTCGCGCACGGAGCCGATGGGGAATTCGCAGATGCGCAGCGGTGCATCGCCGTAGGGCACCAGTTCCAGTATATCCAGTGCGCTGCGGGAGAAGCGCGGAGCCATGGGCACAGGCGCGCAGCTGCCCTCGTCCATGGGCCATTCCACTTTCGCAGCCTTCACCATTACGCCCACGGCGCTCTCGCCATGGCCGAAGGCGGAAATATCTTCCTCGATCTGGATCAGCTTCATCGGTTCATCGCGTACCAGCGCGCGGTTCCACGGTTCGGCGGTTTCGGCAGCGAGTCCCTGCTCCGTCTCATACCATGCGGGTTCGGGGCGCAGCGCCATCAGCAACGGGCCGAACTCTACGGCCGCAGACTGATGATACCAGCGCGTCACGCGCGGCACAGCGGGCATTTCCAGCCGCAGCACATCGCCGCTCGTCCAGCGGCGGCGTACGCAGGCGCTCTCACCCGCGCGCACCTGCATGATTTCGCCGTCGGGCAGGTAGATCATCGCCTGGCGCGCCCAGAAGGGAATGCGCAGATATAACGGAAATTCGGCGCTCTTTTTCAGCGTTACGCCAATTTCAATGCTCTGCATGAACGGATAGCCACCCGATACGCGAATGCGTGCGGGCACGCCGTCCAACGTGCAGCGCACGGTGCAGGGCGCGTAGCTGGCGGCAGACAGGCCGCCATCAGCCGTAGCGTACCACAGCGAAGCCGTGAACTTCGGCCATGCCTGGTGGCAGCTGGCACAATCCAGATCCGCCTGCGCGGGGATGAAGAGGTTAGCCGCATCGTCCGCGCTGTACCACTTGCGCTTATCCTTTGAGATCTTTATCTGATTGGCCTGCTGCACGCGCTGATAGCGCTTCATATCCGGCGTGAAGGCTGCGGGCAGCGCGTTGTAGGCCAGTTTTTCCAGCAAATCGAAAGGTTCGGCGCCGAAGTCGCCGATACCGCACAGCGTCTCGAGCGTGTTCATCAGCTCGACCAGCATCTGAAGCGAAGCGCCCTGGCTGGGATTCGCACCGTTCAGATGCTCATCCGAGGAAAACAGGCCGTTGGCCATGCCGTGGTGCTTCATCAGCTTTTCCAGCCCGAAGCGGAAGCCGCCCTGTTCCTTAAAACCGCTCTTGAACAGGTTGATCACGCCCGGCGCCTTTAAGCCCATGGCCAAATTCACGCCTTGCGTGAAGTGGTACTGGCTGTGGAAATAGGGGCGCTTTTCGCCGCAGAGCGGTTCGTCCCGCTCCTCATTGAGCGCTTCGCGCAGTCGTTCCCAGCGCAGCGCCTTGCTCATGGGCGCGACGTTTGAGAAGGTGTGGAAGTAGTTCGGCCAGTCCAGCGTCTGCTCGCGCAGACGGCGGCACAATTCAATCAGATATTTCTGCCCCGTGATGTTGTATAGCCAGAGCGCGATCTCCATGTTGTCGCCACCGCGCGCTACGGCGAATTCTTTCAGCGGATGCGCCTTTAAATTGCGGTATTCATATTTGAAAAAGCGATCCATCAATACCAGCACGCGCTTGTCGCTCGTAGCGGTAAAATATAGCCGGAGCGCGCGCAGCGCGAGCATCAGCGGCCAGTAATCATCGTTGCCCTCGGGGCCGAACCAGCCGTCCTCGCGCTGGCTCAGAAGAATCCATTCCACCGAGCGGCGCGCCCGCTGCATTATTTCCTCGTCGCCCAGCGTCCAGCCCAGGGCAATCAGACCTTCCAGATAGTAAATTGCGCGGGTGAAATCGCCATCCGCGGCGGCATGCCACGCGCCGTCCGCGTCCAATTCAGGGCAAACTGCGGCAAAATCGCGGCTGATGCCCTCAGCCTGCGCCGTTAGCTCTTCCTTCAGCCAGTCCTCCGGGCGAATACTGCCCTGCGGCAGCGGCGATAGCGTGTTCGGTGTGAGCGGCGCTTTGTTGAAGATAGGTTTCATTTCTTTTCACCTCGCGTCCCGTTTCGATGGTTGTTCGGGCGGCGTCCATGTGCCCATTCAGCGCTGGCGTCCGGCAGGCCCGGTTCGAAAATATGGTATTCGCATTCGATGCGGCCGTTGTAGTAGCGGCGACGGCGCGTGGCTCGGCGGCCGTACTCGCGCTCAAAGCCCATGTCCGCGGAGAATGCACACAGCGTCCAGCCCGGATTGCGCTCCTGCAGCTTGCCCAGCTGACGCGCTACGACGTGAGCCGCACGAATGTTGTCCAGGCGTTCACCGTAGGGCGGGTTGGCCACGAACACACCCGGTTCGCCCGTAAGCGTCACATCGCGCAGGTCCTTTACTTCCAGATTGATGCGTCCGGCCAGTCCCGCCTGCTTCACGTGGCGGCGTGCCAGCTCAATGGCCTCCGGGTTGATATCGGAGCCTGCAATGCGGATTTCGCGCTTCGAACCTTCTTCATAGCGCAGCTTGGCTTCGGTGCGAATCTGGCGCAGCGCCTCGTGGGGCACGCAGGGCCAGGCCTCCATCGCGAAATCACGCGTGAGTCCCGGCGCACGCCCCAGCGCAATGAACGCTGCCTCCACCAGCAGCGTACCCGTGCCGCAGCAGGGGTCGTACAGCGGCTGCCAGGGATGCCAGCCGCTCTGCAGAATCAGCGCTGCGGCCAGCGTTTCGCGAATGGGCGCTTCGCCGTTCCAGGTGCGATAGCCGCGCCGCGAAAGCGCTTCACCCGAAGCGTCCACACACACGGTTACCATGTCTTCGCGAATGGAAATGTCAATTTGAAACAGCGCGCCCGTTTCGTCGAACCAGCCGCGGCCATAGGCGGTCTTCATTCGCTCCACCATGGCGCGCTTGGCGATTTTCTGCACGTCCGACGGGCTCATCAGCTGAGATTTGACACACTTGGCGCGAATGGGGAAGCGTGCGTCCTCCGGCAAAAGCTGCGCCCAGTCGATACCCTTTACGCCCTGAAACAGCTCTTCAAAGCTGTGAGCCTCGAATTGTCCCATCACCAGCATGATGCGGTCGCAGGAGCGCAGCCAGAGATTGGCGCGGAAGGCGTCCTCAAAGCCGCCTTCGAACATCGCGCCGCCTACGTCCATGACCTGCACGTTTTTCGCGCCCAGGCGCTTCAGATCCCGCCCGGTCATGCCTTCCATGCCGAATGCGGCGCTCGCAATCCATTTCATATCAGTTTCTCACCCATCTTGCCTTTCATCGGATATCAGCGCTCGAAGCGCTTTAAGCGCGCTCTTTTCCGCGCGCGAGACGGTCATTTGCGAAATATTCAGCCGCTCGGCGGCTTCCCGCTGGGACAGATTTTCAAAAAAGCGCAGCCGTACCACCTGCTGCTCGCGCTCACTGAGCTTTGCCAGCGCACGGGCGAACATGTCGCGGGTTTCAAAGGCCGAAAAGCCCGTTTCCTCTGCGCCGAACAGGTTGAGCAAGTCGGCCGTTTCATCTTCCTCAGGGGTCTGGTTCAGCGAAACTGGCGGCGCGGACATTTCCAGTAATTCCAGCACTTCGTCCTCATTCATTCCCGCAGCTTCGGCCAGCTCGTCGATTCGCGGCGAGCGGCCAAGCGATTGCGTAAGTTCGCCGGTCAGCCGTGAGACGCGCCTGAGTGCCTCCGCACTGCCGCGCGGAGCTCGGATCAGTTGCGATTTATCGCGGAAGTAGTTGCGCACCTCGCCCACCATCGCGGGCGTAGCATAGCTGTCAAATTGCACGCCGCGCGCCGGGTCGAAGCGATCCAGCGCCCGCACCAGCGCAAGCGCCGCCACCTGGTACAGATCGTCGTAATCCACGCCGCGGCCCGAAAAGCGCCGCGCAATGATTTCCGCAATGTAGAGATAGGCCTCCGCCACGGCGTCGCGTGCGGCCATGTCGCCCGAGCTATGGTAGCGGGCGATCAGGCGCAGGGTTTCGCCGGGCGAGAGCTTCATGCGATTGTATGCCGGCATCTTCGCGCTACGCCTCCAGTGCGACGCAGAGCGCCACGCCGCGCACAGCTCCGTCCTGCATCTGAATTTCCACGCCGTCCACCAGCGATTCCAGAATGCATTGTACCACCGTCAATTCGTCTACCGCCGCGGGTTGCGCGGCAAAACCATCGTCGCCGCGTACCTGAATGAGCAGACGGTCGCCCGCGTCGCGGAAGCTGATGCGCAGCGCGCCCGGCGCGCCGCCGCCCATCAGGCAGCTGCACGCCTCCTCCACTGCCATCTTCACATCGTCCATCCGATCCACGCCTAATCCTGCGCGGGCGATTACGCCCGCCGTGGTCAGCCGGATTACGAGCATCATGCCGCGCTGCGCGGGCAGCTTCAGTTCCACAGCTTCCTTCAGCAATACTTCACGCATGCGCCCGTTCCTCCCCTTCAACCGGTAAAAATGGCGAATACTTCTCCTAAAATACCATTATTTATTATAGAATAAATCCGCCTGTTCGTAAAGCCTTTCAGGCATAAATCTGGGGCGAAAACGGCAAATTTAATATGGCGCAACCATCTTTGCTTGACAGCGCGGCGCATTCAGAGGATAATGAAGCGTAAAAACATCGCCTGAGGGGGGAGATGACCATGCTGGAAACGATTCGCCGTTGCGGCTTTGAAATTCCCATATTGTATCTGGATAATCACCTGCTGGCGGTGGTGAAGCCGCCGAACCTGCCCTCGCAGGCAGACAGCTCGGGCGATTCGGATTTGCTGAGCCTGTTGAAGGAATATATTCGTGAAAAGTTCAATAAGCCCGGTGCAGTCTATCTGGGATTGGTGCATCGGCTCGACAGGCCCGTCGGCGGGGTGATGGTGTTTGCACGCACTTCCAAGGCCGCTGCGCGGCTGAGCGAGAGCTTTCGCACTCACGCGCAGGACCGGCGCTATCTGGCCGTGCTCGAGGGCGAGATGCCGAAGGAAACGCCGATGCGGGATTACCTGATTAAGGATGGCCGAACCGGCAATGTGCGCATCGCTTCGGCAAACGTGCCCGGCGCGAAGGAGGCGCGGCTCATCAGCAGCCCCGTCGCCGTGCGGGAGGGGCTGACGCTCGCGCAGGTGCGGCTCTTTACCGGCCGCAGCCATCAAATTCGCGTGCAGCATGCGCACGCCGGCTATCCACTCTGGGGCGACATGCGCTATGGTCACGGCGTGCCCGGGCGACAGATCGCGCTCTGGGCCTGGGCGCTCAGGATTGAGCATCCCACGCGCCATGACAGCATTGCCCTGTCGTGCCCGCCGCCCGACGCAGGCGTGTGGCGCGCATTCAGTTCGGAAATTACTCAACTGCAACGGGAGGAACAGTCATGAACAGAATCGGTCCGCCGCGCGCATTGGCGGTATTTTTAACTTGTGTGCTGGCAGTACCTACAATATATTATATCATGTACCGGCCGGTTACCGCCGACTGGCGAGACTGGCTGCCGCTTCTGCGCATGGGCGCGCTGCTGGGACTGGCACAGCTGATCTTGAGGCCCGTGCTGCGGCTGTTAGCCGCGCCGCTAGGCTGCCTCACACTGGGCCTTTCCGGCACGGTGATCGACGTGGGATTGATTTACCTGTGCGCGAATTACACGCAGGGCCTTGGATATGCGCCCGGCCTTGCGTATGCGCTGCTGACAGCGCTGAGCATCAATTTTGTGTGCGCTGTCGTGGCCAAACGGCGCTAAAAGCACGCCTTTGAACGCTTGACGATTAAATAAAAAAACGGTATAATATTTATTTATAGACGTATGCAAATTCAGCCGCTACGGAGGTCCTCCGGCGGCATGATGCAGGGAGGAAACTGAATGAAAGTCAAGAGCATCATCAAACTTGGAATCGTCACGCTGCTGATTGTGGTGGTGGCGTTTCTGGCGCTCAACGGCCTGCAGATCGGCAAGTACCGGCTCAAGCCCGTGGCCAGCGCCATCAGCTTGGGCCTGGATCTACGCGGCGGCGTTTCTACCGAGTACGTCGTAACCGATACCGACGTGGAAGGCTATTCTTCGCTGCTGGAGGGTACGGTTTCGGCGCTGCGCAATCGTTTAACGAGCGCGGGCTTCACGGAGGCGACCGTGGCCGTGCAGGGTACGGATCGCATTCTGGTGGAAATTCCGGACGTGGACGACCCTGAGGAAGTGGCAAGAATTATCGGTACGCCTGCGCACCTTGAATTCCGCGACCCCAATGGCAACGTGGTGTTCGAGGGCAAGGATATTGAGCGCGCCGCCAGTCAGTGGATCGATGAGAGCAGCACCGAGGCGGGCGTCGCCTTTACGCTGAACAAGACCGCGGCCAAGGCCTTCGAGGATGCGACTCGCGAATTCAAGGGTCAGGCCATCTCCATCTATCTGGATGACGAGCTGATTTCTGCCCCCACGGTGAACGAGGTCATTTCCGGCGGCACGGGCGTAATTACCAGCAGTGGAAATTCTACCACCGATGAATCCGTGCAGTGGGCCAATAATCTGGCCATGCTGATCCAGTCGGGCGCGCTGCCGCTGGATATTGAAGAAGTTGAAACGCGCGCCATTTCGGCGACGCTGGGCATCAAGGCCGTGGACGGCGCTGTACTGGCGGGCGTAATTGGTCTGGCGGCGGTGCTGCTGTTCATGCTGATTATGTATCGTCTGCCGGGCGTAGCCGCGGATCTGGCGCTGTTGATTTACGTGCTGATTGTGTTCTATGTGATGGCCATCATCGGCGTGCAGCTCACGCTGCAGGGCATCGCCGGTATCCTGCTGGGCATTGGCATGGCGGTAGATGCGAACGTCGTCATCTTCGAGCGTTTCCGCGAGGAGCTCAAGGATGGCCGCACGCCTGAAAACGCCGTGCGCTTCGGCTTCAAAAATGCCGGACGCGCCGTGGCCGACTCCAACATCACCACGCTGATTGCCGCCGTCGTGCTGCTGATCTTCGGCACTGGCACGATCAAGGGCTTCGCGACCACGCTGCTGATCTCCGTGCTGGCGTCGCTGTTTACGGCGGTAGTCGTGACGCGCTGGCTGCTGAAGCTGATCTGCCGGCTGGACATCCGCAAGACGAGCGCCTATACGCGATAAGTGGGAGGGCATAAGCAATGAAGAAAACTTTCACCGGCCATACGCGCCTCTTCCTGTGCATTTCCGGCGTGCTGATCGTCGCGGCGCTGATTATGCAAATTTGCGGCGTGGGCATGAATCTGGGCATTGATTTCACCGGCGGCTCCCTGCTGAACTATTCCGTCGGCGAAGATTTTGACGTACGCGATGTTGAAACCATCCTGAACAGCGCCGGCTACGAGGGCAGCCAGATTACCAAGGCTGCGCCTTCGGATGCGTCTATCGAATTGCAGCGGCAGTTGGCCGAGGCGCCCGTCGCTACCGAAGCGCCGGCCGAGGCGCACAGCGCCGACGACGGCCATGATCATGGCGACGCTGAGGTAGAGGCTGAAGCGACCGTCGAGCCTGTCGAGACCGAAGCTGCGGCGCCACTGCTCGATATGGATAAGTCCGGCATCGAGGCCGACGGCATGACCGATTTGCAGATCCGCCTGAAGTTGGTGGATGAGACGCAAGGCCTTGAGCAGGCCGTTGCCGACGCAGTCAAGGCCGCGCTGCCCGCGGCGACTGAAGCCGATTATCGCGAGCTGACAAATTCCGTGATTGTGAATAAGAGCCTGGACGCGTCCTACGCGGGCGGCTACATGGCTGAATTCACCGTGGGCGAAGAGTTTGACGCGCAGGCCGTGACCGACGCGCTTCAGGCCGCGCTTGAGGACAAATACGCGCTGGAGAGCGTATTTGCCATGCGCTACGATGCCGAGGCTGAGGCCGCCGCAGAAGCAGAAGCCGAGGCGACTGCCGAGCCCGCTGAGGACGCGGCCGATGACAGTGTGGACGACGCGGTTGCCGATACCACCGATGCCGAAGCGACCGACGCTGCGGAAGCAGTCGAAACTGGCGACGACCTGCGCGTGCTGGTGAAGATCGACGACCAGGCTTCGCGCGTGCGCGACCTGCTGGAAACGCAGATGACGGCGAAGTATCCGAACTTCCGCTTCGTATCTATCGACCACGTGAGCGCGATTGCGGGTCGCGACCTGCTGGGTAATGCGGTCAAGGCGCTGCTGATTGCCTTTGCATGCATGTTGGTCTACATCGCCATCCGCTTTGATCCGTTCTCCGGCGTGGCGGCGCTGCTGGCGCTGGTACACGATGTGCTGATTATGTGCGCATTCATGGTGTTCTTCCGCGGCGTATATCAGGTGAACAGCTCGTTCATCGCCGCGATACTGACCATCGTGGGCTATTCCATTAATAATACCATTATCATCTTTGACCGCATTCGCGAGAATACGAAGAAGCCGGGCCTGTCTCAGGCCACGCGCATGGACATCGTGGAAACCTCCGTTTCCACTACCCTCAGCCGCACCATCAATACCTCGCTTACCACAATGATTACGTTGGTGACGCTGTACATCTTCGGTGTGGAAGCCATCCGTGAGTTTGCGTTCCCGCTGATTGTGGGCATGCTGGCGGGCAGCTATTCTTCCATGCTGCTCAGCGGTCAGGTGTGGGCCATGTGGATGGATCGCCGCGCTGCGAAGCAGGCGACCAGGAAGGCCTGACAGGCCTGCGTAATATTCAAGAATCAGGAATCGACCTGTGCAGCCGGTTCCTGATTTGCGTTATAGCCGTCGTGCCTGTTCGTTTGCGCGAAAGCGCGACCAGTCGGTGCGAATCCCGGGGATTCCTGTACCGCGTTTGATTCTTCAGAGTTTTACCAGAGAGAAGGGCGAAGCGTTCATGCTTGAATTTGTGCAGCGCGGCGGTGACCGTGGCTATTTTCCGCGCCCGGAGGGCATGCCTGAGGTGCTGCATCACTTACTGATTCAGCGCGGCGTGCGCTCGGCGGAAGAGGCCGAGGCCTTTTTGCATCCCTGCGCGGCGCAGCTTCGCGACCCGATGTGCTTAAACGACATGGCCGAGGCGATTTCATGCATTCGTCACGCGCTGGATGCAGGCGAGCGCATCTGCGTCTACGGCGATTACGATGTGGACGGCGTGTGCGCCAGCGCCATCATGTATCTGTATCTGAGCGCGCTGGGCGCGGATGTGGAAGTTTATCTGCCGTCGCGTCACGACGAAGGATATGGCCTGAATGAGGCGGCAGTGCGCGCCATTGCGCAGCGCTGCAAGTTGTTGGTTACGGTGGATTGCGGCATCGCTTCGCACGATTTGATCGAGCTGGCCAAATCGCTGGGGCTTGCGGCAGTGGTGACGGATCATCATCGCCCGGGCGAAATGCTGCCCGAATGTCCGGTGGTCAATCCGCTGCTGAATAATTATCCTTTCGGCTATCTCTGCGGCGCAGGCGTTGCACTGAAACTGGTATGGGCCATGGGCGGGGAGGAAGCCGCCATGCCGCTGATCGATCTGGCGGCGATCGCCACCGTGGCGGATGTGGTGCCGCTTCAGGATGAGAACCGCGCCATCGTGTATCTGGGCCTTCAGGCCGTCAATGCCGCACCGCGCCCGGGCGTGAAGGCGCTGATGGAGAGCGCGCGCGTGGAAGCGGGTACGCTGGACACACAGGGAGTCGGTTTCAGGCTCGCGCCGCGGCTGAATGCAGGTGGACGGCTGGGCTCGGCCCGGCGTTCGTTCGAGCTGCTGATTGAGCAGGACGCATTTCTGGCCATTGCACAGGCCGACGCGCTGGAGCAGGAAAATATTCGCCGGCAGACGGTGGAAAGGGAAATCCGCGCGCAGGCCGAGCGGCAGCTTGAGAATTTCGATTTTTCGGCCCATCGCATCCTGCTGGTAAAGGGCGAGGGATGGAATCCCGGCGTGATTGGATTGACGGCGTCGCACCTGCGGGAGAAGTATCATTATCCGGTGATCGTGTTTTCACAGGGCGACGGCATGCTCACCGGCTCCTGCCGCAGCATCGAAGGCGTGGACATTTATCAGACGCTCTGCCACGCAGACGATCTGCTGGAAAAGTTCGGTGGTCACAGCCAGGCCGCGGGGCTGACGTTGAAGCTGGAAAACTTTGAGGCGCTATGGGCGCGGCTGGACGCGTATTTAAACGAGTATATCCCGGCGCGCGCGTGGCTGCCCATTGCAGAATACGATGTGCCTGCACCCATTTCGGCCTTTACCGAAGCTACGGTGCGCATGCTTTCGGCGCTGGAGCCGACCGGCTGTGCCAACCCGGAACCAGTATTTCGCGCGCAGGTAAACCTGCTCGAGACGCGCGCCATCGGCGCGCAGGGTGCACATCTGCGCATCCTGGCCAGTCAG
>CAKUDW010000001.1 GCA_934645275.1 uncultured Clostridia bacterium | reverse complement strand
GCATTATCTGTCTGTTCGCGGCGAACGCAGCCTGCGCGGCGGGCGTGGTTTCGTGGTGCCTGTGGGCGCTGCTGGCGTACGCCGTAAAGGTCGCCGCATTCACCTTTTCCACCGGCATTTCCCACAGCATGGCCTACCACGTGCTGGAAGGCCTGCGGCTGCGGCTGGCCGACCGCTTCCTCCACGCGCCGCTGGGCGATGTGGAAAGCCACACCATCGGCGAAATCAAGGGCATGATGGTAGACAAGATCGAGAACCTCGAGCCGCCGCTGGCTCACATGATTCCCGAGGGTGCAGGCCACGTGGTGCTGCCCATCGCGAGCATCATCGCGCTGCTGTGCATCGACTGGCGGCTGGCGCTGGCCTCGCTGGTCACGTTTCCGCTCTCCTTTATCTGCATGGGGATGACATTTAAAATTAGCGGCAAAAATTTCCAGACCTACGATAAGGCCAACGCCTATATGAACAGCACAATTGTGGAATACATCGAGGGCATCGAGGTCATCAAGGCGTTTGGCCGCGCGGGCGTATCCTATGAAAAGTATGCCAGAGCCATCACGGACTTCCGCACCTTTGTGGTTAGGTGGCTATCGTCCACTTATATCACAATGAAGCTGAGCTTCGCGCTGTTTCCTTCCACGCTGATCGGCACGCTGCCGGTGGCGCTAACGCTGGCGAATGCCGGGAAAATCACCGCGCCCATGGCGGCGCTGGCCGTAATGCTGTCGATTTCGATGGTCGGCTCACTGGCGAAGCTGGAGGTTTTTTCCGAAAACATGCGGCAGGTGGAATTCACGGTAAAGGGCCTTCAGGAATTCCTTGAAATGCCCGAGCTGCCCGAGCCGAAGCGGCGCGCCGAGGTGAAATCCACCGGCGTAGCGCTAAAGGACGTGCGTTTTTCCTACACGGGCAGGGCTGAAGACGAGGTGCTGCACGGCATAAATCTCAGCCTGCCGCAGGGCGGCTTCACCGCGCTGGTGGGGCCCTCGGGCAGCGGCAAATCCACCGTAGCCAAGCTGATTGCCCGCTTCTGGGACGTTTCTTCCGGCAGCGTCGAAATCGGCGGCATAAATGTGAAGGATATGCCGCTTTCCCAGCTCAGCGAATGTGTCAGCTTCGTAACGCAGGATAACTTCCTGTTCGGCTGCTCTCTGCTGGAAAACATCCGGCTGGGCCGGCCCGGTGCGACGGATGAAGAGGTAAAGGCCGCGGCCTGCGCGGCGCAGTGCGAGGAGTTCATTGCGAAGCTGCCGCAGGGCTACGATACCCCGGCCGGCGAGGCAGGCCGGCGCCTGTCCGGCGGCGAAAAGCAGCGCGTCGCCATTGCCCGCATGATGCTGAAAAACGCCCCGATCGTGATCCTGGACGAAGCCACCGCGTTCACCGACCCTGAAAACGAGGATAAGATTCAGCGAAGCATCGCCGCGCTGACGAAGGGCAAGACACTGCTGGTGATTGCACATCGACTGTCTACCATCAAAAATGCGGACAACATCGTCGTGCTCAAAAACGGCGAAATCGTCGCACAGGGCACGCAGGATGCGCTGCTGGAGCATTGCCCGCTGTATCGCGACATGTGGCAGGCGCATATCGGCGCAAAGAGCTGGGCGGTTTCATCCGCGGTAAGGGAGGCATAAGGCATGTTCAAAACCATAAAGCGCATTATCGACTGGTGCGGCGAATTCAAGGGGCGGCTGTACGCCGGATTTGCGTTCTCTTTCCTTTCGCATATCTTCGCGGCCATGCCGCTGATGGTGGCGGCCTACACGGTGGGCCTGCTGATTGACGGGCGCTTCGATTCCAGCTGGATTTGGAAATGCATCGTTATTCAGGCGGCGCTGGTGCTGCTGCGCTTCTTTTTCGATTATCTGCGCGCGCGGCTCCAGGAATCCATCGGCTACGAACTGACCGCGCGCGACCGGCTGGCCGTGGGCGACGCGCTCAAGCGCGTATCGCTGGGTTATTTCCAGCAGGTCAGTACCGGCAACATTCTCAATTCCATCACCACCGGCCTCGGCACACTGGAAGGCATGGGCATACGCATGATCGACAACTTCGTCGGCGGCTATCTGAACTTTCTGGTCATCTTCATCGGTTTGATGGCATTCAGCCCACTCACGGCGCTGATCGCGCTGGCCGCCGCCGCGCTGTCCTTCCTGTGCCTCCTGATCATCTCCCATTACAGCGCGAAGAACGCGCCGGTGGAGGCCGCGGCCAACCGCGATATGACCGGCGCGATTCTGGAATACGCGCGCGGATTGGCAGTGGTCAAGTCCTTCGGCCAGAGCGGTGCGGCCATGGCTTCGGTAAAGCGGGCCGTGGCAGACAGCCGCCGCATTCACTTGAAAATCGAGTGGGGCTATCTGCCTGCAAACGCGCTGCACCTGCTCTTTCTGAAGTGCGGCAGCGTGGGGCTGGCGCTGGCGGCAAGCCTGATGTGCCTGAATGGAAAAATGGACTTGTCCGTGGCGCTGATGTTCATCTTCTTCTCGTTCAGCATCTTCGCCAGTCTCGAACCCATCAGCGACAGCGCGCACACGCTCAGCGTGATCGACGACGCGATGAACCAGCTGGACGCGCTGCGCGGCGGGCGGCTGATCGACGCGGACGGCCGGGATATTCCGCTGGAGCACTGCGACATTCAGTTCAGCCACGTGAGCTTCGGCTACGATTCCAGACAGGTACTCAGAGACGTATCTTTCACCATTCCGGAAAAGACCTCCACCGCCATCGTGGGTCCCTCCGGCTCGGGCAAAACCACCATCTGCAGCCTGCTTGCGCGCTTCTACGACCCGCAGCAGGGCAGCATTTCCATCGGCGGCCACGATCTGAGGGAACTGACCTGCGACAGTCTGCTGAAAAACATTTCCATGGTGTTCCAGAATGTATACCTGTTCAACGATACCGTCCGCGCCAACATATGCTTCGGCAAGCCGGACGCGACGGAAACGGAAATGATTGCCGCGGCAAAGAAGGCGCGCTGTCACGACTTCATCATGGCGCTGCCAAACGGCTATGACACGGTGATCGGCGAGGGCGGCGGCACGCTGTCCGGCGGCGAACGGCAGCGCATCTCCATCGCCCGCGCGATGCTGAAGGACGCGCCCATCGTGATTCTGGACGAGGCGACGGCCAGCATCGATCCAGAAAATGAACACCTGATTCAATCCGCGCTGTCCGAGCTGACGCGCGGCAAGACAATCATCACCATCGCGCACCGGCTGGCAACGATACAGAATGCCAGTCAGATTCTGGTGGTGAACGACGGCCGCATCGTCGAACGCGGCACGCACGAGGAACTGCTGCGCCAAAACGGCGTGTACCGCCGCTTCATTGAAATCCGCGAGCGCGCCGAGGGCTGGCGCATCGCGGGTTAGGGCCGCTGCAAAGCGCCGGAGGTTTCCTGAAAACTGAAACCTCCGGCGCTCGTCTATTCTATTATTTATTCCCAACGAAAAAAGCGGATGGACAGGCCGGCACAGAGCGCCGTGACGCCCAGCATGACGGCGACCGGCAGCAGCGCCGCGCCTGTGCCGGTGCCCAAGAAGGCGTTCTTCATCATGGCGATACCCTGCGTCAACGGGAAAAAATGCACGATCTGACGCAGGGCGCGCGGCATGACTTCCAGCGGCAGCGTCGTGCCGGAAAACACGAGCATCGGGAAATACAATATCGATGCGATTACGCCTGCCTGCTTCGTATTTTTCGCCACGCCGCCGACCAGCATGCCGATGCTGAGCGTCGAGAGCATGGTAAGCATCCAGCTGCCCAGAAACTTCAACACGGAACCGTGTAGCCGTACCTTCCAGATGCGCGCCGCAGCAGCCAGTGTCGCCAATGACGCAGCGCAGTAGACGATGTACATGGCCAGCGTCACGCCCAAAATAAGCGCGGGGCTTACCGGCGTAACGCGAAAGCGCTTGAGAACTCCGCGCTCACGCACATCGGCCACCGCCTGCGGCAGTCCCATCAGTCCGCCCGCGCAGATGGCGATCGCGCCGGTCGCGCCGAAGGCCTGCTCCAGAAAGGTATAGGGCGCGCCGTCGTAGGCAGGCCTGCCGCCGTAAATCATGCCCAAAATCATAAAAATCACCAGCGGCATGATGATTGCAAAAATCGGCATGTTCATGTCGCGAAGGCTGAGCCGCAGCTGTATCTTCAGAAAAGTAAAGAATCGTTTCATGCCCCCGCCTCCTCGTCCGCCAGCATCAGATACGCGTCCTCAAATCGCGCGCAGCCGCACTGTCGCTTCGCTTCTTCCACGCTCCCCTGAAACACGGCGTTTCCTTTTTTAAGTATGCAGATTTTATCGCAGAGGGCTTCAACCTCATCCATAAAGTGTGAGGTGAGAAAAATGGTCAACCCCCTGCGCCTTCAACGTTTCCAGCTGCTTCCATACGCCGCGCCGGGCTTTCGCGTCCAAGCCCGTGGTCAGTTCGTCCAGAAATACCAGCTGAGGCTGGGGAATCAGCGCCAGCACGATGAACAGTCGCTGCCGCTGGCCGCCGGAAAGGCTCCTGACCGGCGCGTCCAGCCTGTCGCCAATGCCGAATTGACAGCACAGCGCCCGCCAGTCGGCGGGACTTTCATACAGGCAGGCAGTCTCCTCGCACAATTCGCACACCCGAATTTCCCGCTCATAGTCGCCCTCCTGAAACTGCACGCCGATTTTCTGAAACAGCGCCCCGCGCCCATGCCGGGGCTCCTGCCCAAGCAGCCGTACCTGGCCCGCATCCATATCTCTTACGCCCAGTATGCATTCAATGGCGGTACTCTTTCCCGCGCCGTTCGCGCCAAGCAGGCCGAATACCGTGCCGCGCTCCACGGAAAGGCTCAAATCGCGCAGCGCCGTTTTGCGCCCGTAGGTCTTTGTGAGTCCCTGAATGGAAATCGCCTCGCTCATTTCTGAAGCCTCCTGACCGCTCGCAGCTCGATATAACCGCGTTCGCCGCGGGGCTCCAGCTGGATGCGCGGGTTTTCATCATCCCATGCGTAGCCTACTGCTGATGGATCGTAGCTATCCATGGCCTGCTGCACGCTCCGGATGGCCTCGCAGTAGTCCTCCTCCCGAAAGGGCTGACCCTGAAACATCAGATACTCTGCCTCCGGCAATTGAATGACGTCGAAGCCCTGGGGAATAACGCCCATATAATCGGTTTCCACCTCCACGCCCTGCACATAGGTGGAGGTATTCGGCGCCTTGTACTTCGGCGGCAACCACATGGACACCGGTTCCCCGCAAAGGGGTTTCATGCTCATGAGAACGCCCCACACGTCGCAGCCAACCTCCTCGCAGTAGGGAAAGTAATCCTCTGCATGGACGGCACGCCTGATGATGTACAGGCGCTCCGGCTTGCGAACCGCCTGCACAAATATGGTCTGTATGTTCGACACGTCGATCTGCTCCTTTCTCAGCGCCCGGTACTTTGCGCCGTAGGGAATAAACAGCGCAATGGGTACGGGATGCTTCACGTAGTCGCTGGGGTTCAGCCCAAATTCACGATAAAACGCCCGGGTGAAGGTATCCACATTGGAAAAGCCCGCGTCGTAGGCCGCATCGATGATGCGCACGTTTCCATCGCGCAACCGCATCGCCGCCTGGGACAGCCGGTATTTTCGAATGTATTCCGCGGGCGCGAGCCCCAGGCATTCCCGAAAGAGTCGATAGGAATACCAGGGCGAAAAATGGGAAACCTGCGCCAGATCTGCCGGATGAATTTCGCCTTCCCGGTTCTGTTCTATGTAATCCTGCATTCGCTGAACGGCCAGCACCTGTTCCTTCATGGATTCTTCCGTCCTCCCTTCGAGAACTATTGTACCGCATTCGCAGAGCTCTTTCTCGACGTTTCTTGCCATTTGAAAGCGGGCGGGGAAATTTGCTTTCCCGCCCGCTGCGGCATTTCCTGATTTCTATTATTATATCACGATTCCCGGTGCAATGCGCACGGCCTTTCTCCGGCCCAGAAAATGTTTCCGCGCCTTCAGGGTTCACAATTTCCAGCTTGCAGCCTGCGCGCGGCCGGCGATGAAGCGGCGATAGACGCCGTCCTGCGCCATGAGCTGCGCATGATTTCCTCGCTGAACGATCCTGCCCTTATCCAGCACGAAGATCTGGTCGGCGTCGCGCACGGTTTTGAGCCGGTGCGCAATCATGATGATGGTCTTTTCCCGCGTCAATTCGCGAACGGCAGACATCAGTTCCATTTCATTTTCCGGATCGACGTTTGCGGTGGCTTCGTCCAGAATGATGATGGGCGCATCCTTTATGATGGCGCGGGCGATGGAGAGCCGCTGCCGTTCGCCGCCGGAAAGCGACGCGCCGCCCTCGCCGATCACGGTATCGTAGCCGTTAGGCAGCGCCATGATGAAGTCGTGGCAACGCGCGCGCTTTGCCGCTGCGACGACCCGCTCCATCGCGGCGTCCGGCTGCCCGAAACGGATGTTGTTGGCCACGGTATCGCGAAACAGATACACATTCTGGAATACGAAACTGAAGTTTTTCATCAGGCTGTCCATGCTGTAATCGCGCACGTCCACACCGCCCAGCGTCACCCGGCCCGCATCCACATCCCAGAAGCGGGCGAGCAGACGGCAGAGCGTAGTCTTGCCGCTGCCGGACGGGCCGACGATGGCGGCGGTCGTGCCCTCGGGAATGGTCAGCGTTATGCCGTCGATAATTTTCCGATGTTCGTAGGAAAAGTCCACGTTTTCTGCACGCAGCGTGCAGTTTGCGGGCGCTATGTCCGCGCCGGAAATATCCATGGCCGGCAACCTCAGAATTTCGTTTGCCTGGCTCACGCAGGTATCCACCACGCGCATCAGCGAGGACTGCGTACCCGCCTGCTCAAGTCCCTCGGTGAGCAGGAAAGAGCAAATTGCCAGCATCATGCAGGAAAACAGCTCCATGCGCCCGAGGGCATACAGGATGAGCGACAGCGCGACCACGCCCACGTCAATCAGGCGGGCGACGGCGCTCTGCGCCAGCATCAGCGGCTGGAGCTTCAGCTCCATGCCAATGTTGGCGGCGGTATTCTCATCGATGGCCGCTTCCAAGCTCCGGCTGTATTCTCCGGCGAGCGCGCAGGCCTTTACCTCGGCAATGCCCCGAATGAATTCCAGCACGCGCTCAATCACCGCTGTATCGCCCGCCAGCTTTCTGGCCGTCGTCTTTTCGGAGCGGACTTGCAGCGCGCGATTCATGCAGTAATAAATCAGCAACCCCGCAGCAATCAGCAGCCCCACCCGCCAGTCGAACATGAATACCGCCAGCGTCATCACCGCGGTGGAAAACAGCCCCTCCGTGACCAGCATCACCACGCGTGTGGACACACCGGAGAGGTTATCCATCGTGTTGGTGGTAACGGATGCAATCGCGCCCAAACTGTTTTCATTAAAATAGCCCATGGGCAGGTAGCGAAGGTGCTCGGCAATCTGCACGCGCTTATTCGCCGTAGTGAAATATCCGCCCTCGGTTTGCAGAGCCGTCGCCCGATACTTGAGCAGCGACGCGCCCGCAACCGATGCCAGCATGATTCCCAGCGATAGCAGAATTGCCTCCGCCGTGACCTCGCCGTTTAGAATTGCCCGCAGCATCACGCCGACAGCAGGAATTTTCAGCGCGGAAAACAACGCCGCGAGCACGCCCAGCGCAATGGAGGCATAGAACTTTCTGCGCTCCCGCGCATCGCAAAAATCAAAAAATTTCTTCAGGATTTCAAGCATGCGCTTCGCCTCCCTCCATACAATCGCGGATCGAAACGTGCGCGTCCCACAGCCTGCGATACAGCGGGCAGCACTCCAGCAGCTTTGCATGCGTGCCCGCCGCTTCGATGCGGCCGCCATTCACCACGGCAATCTGATCCGCGTCCACAATGGTGGACAGGCGGTGGGCGATCACGATCAGCGTCTTACCCCGCACCAGTCGAGCAACCGATTCCTGAACGACGGCCTCGTTTTCCGGATCGGTGTAGGCGGTCGCCTCGTCCAGAATCACGATGGGCGCGTCCTTCAGCATCGCGCGGGCGATGGAAATGCGCTGCCGCTCACCGCCGGAAAGGCGGCCGCCGCCGCTGCCCACGCGCGTGTCAAAGCCGTTTTCCAGGCTCATAATGAAATCGTAGCAGCCGCAATCCCGAGCCGCCCGCTCCACCTCTGCGTCGGTCGCGCCGGGCCTGCCCATGCGAATGTTTTCGCGCACGGTGGCGTCAAACAGGAAGTTGTCCTGCGATACATAGGCGACGAGCCTGTGATAGTGCTCTGCGGAAATGTGGCGAATATCCACGCCGCCCACGGTAATCGCGCCGCTGCCCACATCCCAAAACGCGGCAATCAGCCTGGCAATGGTGGATTTGCCGCTGCCGGAAGGCCCGACCAACGCATTGACTGTGCCCTCGTTAAAGGTGAGATTCACACCGTGGAGCACCTCCGCACCGCCATAACCAAAGCGCACGTCGCGCAGCGCGACGGTGTTGCCCTTCGGCGTTTCCAGATCGGCCTCCGGGCGTGACAGCTCCGGCGCGGTCAGTATATCCGTGACCTGGCCGATAATCGTGCCCACTCTGGCCAAATCGTCGGTGAACTTCATGCAGCCAATCAGCGGCGTGACAAGCCCCATCGAGAGAATCACAATCAGCACAAACTTCTCCGGTGCAAGCGTACCAGCCCGCAGCAGCAGGCCGCCGGCGGGCAGCACGCTCAGCAGCGTCGCGGGCATGATATTTATAGCAAAGGTAAAGTGAAAATTGCTCCTGTTCATCCAGTCGACATAGCTGTGGGCGCATTCCCGCGCTGCGGCCACAAATTTTTCATAGCTGCTCTTCGCCTTGCCAAACACCTTGATTACCTCGATGCCGCCGATATACTCCACCGCGGTATCGTTGAGTGCGTTTGCCGCCGCCACGGTGCGGGCATAGTTCTTCTGGTACCCTGCCATCATCAGCATGAAGAAGACCATGCCCAGCGGCAGCGTGGCCAGCGCGGCCAGCGCCATGCGCCAGTCGAGCCAGAACAGGTAGAGCAGTGTCGCCAGCGCGACGGCGGCGTTACCGCTCATTTCAGGAATCACGTGCGCCAGCGTAGGCTCCATGCTGTCCACGCGCTCAACGAGTATACTCTTCAGCTCGCCGGAACCTCGCGCCTGCACGTCGCCCAGCGGCATGCGCGCGAGCTTTGCAAGCCCCATCTTTCGAATATTTCCCAGCACGGCAAACGCAGCCCGGTGCGACTGCGAAGTGGACAGCGCATGCAGCAGCGCCCGCGCGAGCCACAGACCCGCCATCGCGGCGCAATCGATCATGTAGCTCTGCAAATTCCGATCTCCGGCCAACAGTCTGCCAATTACCTCCGCCATTACGAAGAATGGCAGCATCTGAAGCGCCGCGCCCGCAATCGCCAGGCACACGCTGGCAATGTACCTTCCCTTTTCCTGTCCGGCAAAGCTCAGCACCCAGCCGAACGTGCTCCTCTTTCCCTTCACCGGTTTCACCTCACTTCAAAAACAGCTCTGAGTTCGGAAGTATTCTCCTGCGTTACGGACAAATCGCTTCGTATTCGGCCGCCTTCCAACTGCAGCACCCGCGTGCAGCTGCGGCAAACGAATTCATAATCGTGGGTCACGATAAATATAATTCTGCCCATGTCGGCCAATTTCTGAACGAGCGCCGCCAGCCGCACCATACTGTCGTAATCCAGCCCACTGGTGGGCTCGTCGAGTACCAGCAGTTCCCTGCCGCTCACCACGCCCGCAGCTACAGCCAGCCGTTGCTTTTGCCCGCCAGAGAGCGTGGCCGGATGCCGCTGCGCAAGCGCCGCCAATCCCAGCGCCGCCAGCGTTTCATCCGCCAGATGAAGATTCGGACGCCTCAGGCCAAAAACACATTCCGCCGCCACGCTTTCGGCAAAGAGCTGATAGTTCACATCCTGCATGACCATGCAGGCGCGCTTCATGCGCTCACGGGCGCTCTGCGGCCTGCCGTTCCAGAGATAATCGCCAGCCCCCTCCCTGTGCAGGCCGCACAATGCCCGCGAAAGGCTGGTTTTGCCCGCGCCGTTGCGTCCCGCCAGCGCGATGATTTCGCCCGGCGCCGCCTGCACAGAAATATCCTCCAACACCGGCCGCTTCCGATAGTGCAGCGAGACGCCGCGCAATTCCAGCGCGAACGCACCCCTTTCGAACTGACGTAGCGGCGGCTTTTCCTGTGCCAGATTTACGGCTCTCAGGCCCATTGCCCACCGCTGCGCGGCGGGCAGCGCGCGAAGCTGCTCCGGTGTATAATCGCCCGCAATGCGTCCGTTTTCCAAATAGAGCACGCGATCCGCTACATCCATCAGGTAGTACAGCCGATGCTCGGCTATGACGATGGTCCTGCCCTGCGCGCGGAGGCGCCGCAGGCGCTCTTGCAGCTCGCCAATGGCAGCCGCATCTAAATTAGAGGACGGTTCGTCCAACAAGTATATATCTGGATTCATGGCATAGACCGACGCGAAGGCGATTTTCTGCTTTTCGCCGCCGGATAATTCGAAAATGCCGCGGCCCAGCAGGCTTTCAATGCGCAGCTCCCGCGCCGTCTGCGCCACGCGCCGCCGCATGCGCTCCGGCGGCTGCGCCGCGTTTTCCAGTCCAAAGGCGATTTCGCCGTCGGTGTCCACATTAAAAAACTGCGTGCGCGGGTTCTGAAACACGCTGCCTACCTTTTCTGCGATGCGGTACATGGGCAAATCTGAAATCCGTGTTCCGTCCAAAAGCACCTCGCCGTGCAGTTCACCCGGAAAAAAATGGGGAATCAGGCCGTTGATCAGCCGCGTCAGCGTGGTTTTGCCACAGCCGCTGCGCCCGCAGAGCAGCACGCACTGGCCATCCGGAATGCTGAGCGTAATATCCTTCAGCCCGCCCTGCGCGCCGTCCGAATAAGAAAAGGATACCCCTCTAAGCTCAATCATTCACGCCCCTCCTTTCAACAGCATCTCGGCGATAAAAAACGCCGCGAAGGCGGCCATCGCCAGATAGTCGGCCGCGTGCATGCGGATTTCCGTCAGGCAACTGCGCCGCGCGGGATTTTCAATGCCCCGCGTTACGGCGGCGACAGACAACTCGTCCGCCGCCCTCGAGGCTGCCGTCAGCAGCGGCACGTAGACGCAGTTCACCGTCATGCCGGGCGCCTTCAGAAAGCCCCACAGCGTGGGCGATATGTCGCGCAGGCGCATCGCGTCCCTGATGAAGCGCCAGTCCTCGCGAACGACTGGCAGATAGCGCAGCATCACTGCCAGCGGAATGGTCAGCTTTTTGGGGCAGCGCAGCTTTTCCATGGCGGACAGAAATTCGCTCACCTTCGTGGTGGCGATTACCATCCCCGCCAACATGCCGCAAGCGTACACCTTGTGTAAAAGCCCCAGAAAGGCCACGAACATCGTTCGCCAGGTACCGCGCAGCGCGCCCATGCACCAGATCGTAAACAGGCAGACAAGCGCATAAGCGGTAACGCCGCGCAGCGCATAGCGCCCCTTTCCGCATAGCGCGGCGAGCAGACCAATCATGGCGGTCAGCGCGAACTGGAAAGCAAGGCGCGGCACGAACATGGCGCAGAGCACACAGAGCGCGATCAGCGCCAGCTTCGTGCGCGAATCAAAGCGCAGCGCGGTCATTGCGCGATTCCAGCCCTTTCAAACTGTTTTCTGAGCATGCGGCAACCGATAAGCGCGCTGACGATGGCGGCAATCACCGTGCCCGCCAGCATGGCCGCCAGAATCCAGCCCGTACCCGACGCGCGCATGGTATCGATATAGGACTGCTCCGTGCCGTTGCCCAGCATGGTCTTTGCCCAGCCATCCGGGTTGGCGAAGAATACCAGATACGACGCCGTACCGCCCAACGAAAGCAGAACATACGAAAGCGAATTGATTTTCCGGCTCCGATATCCGCCGGCTCCGGCCACAAAGTCCGCCGCAATGCCCATCAGCAGATAGCCCAGCGCCATCGCCCAGTGCATGCCGGTCACAAACCACACGATGCACAGCAGCGTGCCCAGTATCGCCGCAGCTCCACGCTTTTGCACCTTCGCCAGCATCAGAAGATAAATCGGCCCGCACAGCAGAGCACTGCCCACCGGCATGTAAAAGGTCAATACGGGATTGGGCGCAAAGAAAATGCCGCCCACCAGTGCAAATACCAGAAAGAGCGCCGAGAAAATGCCGACCGTTACCAGATCCTTAACCGTGAGCCCCTTTTTATAATTCATAATAATTCCTCCTTCGCGGACGCTTGACAAGCGGCCCGTCGCCGTGTATCATTTGGTTAAGTTCCTCTAACCACACGCATGATACCACGCGTCGGGCTTCCCCGCAATGACTTTTAATGCGATTTGCCCGATCGTTTCAAAGGATTGTCTGATCGTTTCAAGGAGGAAATGCAATGAACAGCCGGATCATCACTGATTATTACAACCCACTGCTGAAGCAGAGCAGCTTTTCGCCTACGCCCTGCGGCGACCGCTTCTGCACGGCGGGCAGCTGCTGGCAGCTTTCGTCCACACTGGGCGAAGGCTACTACTGGGTATATGCGCAGAAGGAGCTCTTCGACATCAAAATACATGATTTCTTCTTCCACGAAGATTTCTTCCTGAATTTCGATATTCCGCGCTGTATCAGCATTTCGCGCTACGATTCCATTTCCGGCGAGCAGCTCAACCCCTATCGCCGGCTTTCAGCGGGTACAATTCAGACCATTGCGGGCGGCGGGCAGCCCTACAAGGCGCTCATTCACCGGCGCATTCCCGTGCACGCAGTGGGCATCGAAATTTTCCCGGCCTACTATGAGGACTATCTGAAAAAGCAGTTCCCGGAGGAATACTTTGATTTGTCCGCCGCATTTTCCAGCGTGGATCAGTCGGAGGATTTTCCGGCGATGTCCAAGCTGCTGTTTGAAATCGAAAACTATCGCGGCGATGGCCTTGCCGCAGCGCTGTTTTACGAGGCGAAGGTGGCGGAAGCCGTCGCATTGGTGGTGGGCGAACAGAAAAAGCTGGGCCGGAAGCCGGAACGCCCGCTTTCGGAAACGGATCGGCTGGGGCTCGAAAGCGTGGTCAGCTACATCGGCGATCACTACGCGCTGGATATTCCGCTGGAACGGTTGGCCGGCATCGCCTGCATGAGCGCCACCAAGCTGAAAACCTGCTTCAGGCGCTGGCAGGGCTGCACCATAACGGAATACATTCAGGCGCGCCGCATGAGCCAGGCGGAATACCTGCTGGCGGGCACGGATTTCACCATGGGCCAGATCGCCCGTATGATCGGCTACTCTACTTCAAGCCGATTTGCGGAGCTGTTTAAGAAGAGCACGGGCTTGCTGCCCATGGAATACCGCAGGCTCGCGGGAAAAAAGCAAACTGTATAAGTCACAACCACCCGTTGAACGGGTGGTTGTGACTTATCTTTTTTTGAAGTGGGGAGCGCCCCCTATTCAGACATATTCATTTCTTCACAGCTTCCAGCCCGCGGCCTCACGCTTGCTGCCGACAAATTCAGCGTAGATGCCAGGCTGAGAAATCAGTTCCTCATGCCTGCCCCGCTGAACAATTTTGCCACCGTCCAACACGAGAATCTGATCGGCGTTGCGCACGGTTTTGAGCCGATGCGCAATCATCAGTATGGTCTTATTCCGGGTCAGCGCCTCAATGGCCTTCTGCAGGCGATCTTCGTTCTCCGGATCCACATTGGCGGTGGCTTCGTCCAGAATCACGATGGGCGCATCCTTCAGCATAGCTCGGGCGATGGAAATGCGCTGCTTCTCGCCGCCAGAAAGCGACGCGCCGCCTTCGCCGATCACGGTGTCGTAGCCGTTGGGGAGCGCTTCGATGAAGTCGTCGCAGCATGCCCGCTTCGCCGCTTCCACCACCTGTTCGTGGGTAGCGTTCGGGCAACCGAACTTGATATTGTTCTCTATGGTATCTGCAAAGAGGTATACGTTCTGGAACACCACGCTAATCTGATTCATCAGCGATTCCAGCGTGTAGTCGCGCACGTCGCTGCCGCCGATGCTGACGCTGCCGCTGTCCACATCCCAGAAGCGGGCGATCAGATTACAGAAGGTCGTCTTGCCGCTGCCAGACGGGCCGACGATAGCGGTGGTGGTTCTATCCGGCAGGGTCACGCTGACGTCCTGAAGAATCGGCCGTTTTTCGTAGGAAAAACTTACGTGGTCGAACACGATTTCGTGCGTCCTGGGCGAAATGTCCCTGCCGTGCTCGTCCATGCGCGGCATGTTTTCAGTTTCCACGGTGCGATCGATGGCGGCGGCGGTCAGGCGCAGCATGGAAACGCCCATGCCAAACAGCCGGATCTGGCTAAACACCATGAAGGACATGATCAACGTCATCAGCGCGTTGGGCAGCGTCATCCTGCCGCCAATCTGCAACAGCACAGCCGCCAGCATCATCGCAACGCTCGCCAGCTGCAACACGGCCTCCTGCGTCGCGGTATAGGGCGTCAAAACGCGTTCTACTTCGAGATTGCTGCGCCGGTTTTCCTCCAGCGCACCCTGGAGCTTTCTGTCTCCCCGCCCAGTCAGGTTGAAGGACTTGACCACGCTCATGCCCTGAACGTCTTCGAG
The DNA here is from genome assembly GCA_934645275.1 of uncultured Clostridia bacterium. The sequence goes on along the minus strand of CAKUDW010000001.1, from coordinate 34,180 downwards.
CACGGCCTCAATCAGCGCAGTCTGAGATTTTTGCGTGTTGGCCGCAATGGCGACGGATTTTCTCTCCATCGCGGATACGACCAGCAGATACAGCGCAATGCCGGCCGCGGCGATCACGCCGATGCGCCAGTCGAATACCAGAATGACGACCGCAAACACCGCCGTAGTGATCAGGCCGCTCAAAATGTTCACCAGCACCATCGGCACCATGCTTTCAATGCTGCCGACCACCGTGGTACACACGCCGGAGAGCTGGCCCAGGCTGTTGGCGTTAAAGAAGCCCATGGGTACGCTCTTGAGGCGATCGGCGATTGAAATGCGCCTGTCCGCCGCCATGAAATAACCTGCGTGGGTCTGATACATCTTGGAAGTGCTGGAGGTGACCGCGCCGCCAAAAATGCTGATCAGCTCGAGAATCAGTGCCAGCCATGCCGTCCTTCCCGAATGTTCGCCGCCGGTGAGCGCCAGCACCACGCAGTAAATCGCGCCGACGCGGAACATTTGCAGCAGGGCGTTCAAAAAGCCCACGGCCACGGATTTGTTGATATTCTTCGTTTCATTTCCAGCAAAGCGCCAGATTTTGCGGAATGCCTCGATCATGCTGCGTCACCATCCTTTGCTCCAATATGCGCCTGCCACATTTCGCGGTACAGCGGGCTGTGCTCCAGCAGCGCTTCATGCCTGCCCTGCGCGACGATTTCGCCATCCTTCACGACTACGATATTGTCCGCGCCGGCAATGGTGGACAGCCTGTGCGCGATCACAATCACCGTCTTATCCTTCACCAGCTTCGCCACAGCGCTTTGAATCACGGCCTCGTTTTCCGGATCGATATAGGCGGTGGCCTCGTCCAGGATCACGATGGGCGCGTCCTTCAGCATGGCGCGGGCAATGGCGATGCGCTGCCGCTCGCCGCCGGAAAGGTGCGCGCCGCCACCGCCAACGATGGTATCGTAGCCGTTTTCCAGGCCGGAAATGAAGCTGTCGCAGCCCGCGGCATGCGCGGCGGCTTCCACTTGCGCATCCGTGGCGCTCATGCAGCCCATGCGGATATTTTCGCGCACGGTATCGTCGAACAGATAGTTATCCTGCGAAACAAAGGCCACCTGATCGTAGAGCTGCGTCAGCGGAATGGATTTCAGATTGTGGCCGCCCATGGTAATGCTGCCCTCGTTCACATCCCAGAAGCCCACCGTCAGCTTCGCCAGCGTGGACTTGCCCGAACCAGACGGACCGACCAACGCCGTCATGCCACCCTGCGGAATGCTAAGGTTCACGCCGTGCAGCACTTCCTTATCGCCATGATAGCTGAAGGAAACGTTCCGCAGTTCCACGTCGTGGTTGGCAAAGCGCACGGGTGTGGCGCTGTGCTGCTGTTCCTCCGCTCCCAGAATCTCATCCACCTGTCCGACGGTAGTGCCCACCTGCGCCAGCGTGTCCACAAAATTGAACGCCGCCACAATCGGAGCCGCCATGCCCAGCGCCAGGATGATGACCGTAATAAAGGTTTCCGCAGAAAGCGTACCATGCTGGTAGAAAATCCAGCCAAAGGGCAACACCGTGAGCATCTGCGCCGGGAAAAAGGCGTAGGCCATGGACATGCCCAGCTGGCTGCGCTTCATCCAGTTATAGTAATACTGGGCGTTCGCGCGCACCCTGTCGATCAGGCGGGTGTAGGACTGCTTGCCCTGATTGAACGCCTTGATGACCTCGATGCCGTTGATGTACTCAATCATCGCGCCGCTCATTTCATTCGTGGCCTTCACCGCGCCTTCGAAATCCCGCGCGTAGTTTCCCATCACCATCATCATGAAGACGAACGCCACCGGAAATACCGCCAGCGACAACAGCGCCAGCCGCCAGTCCAGAATAAACATGTAGAGCAGCGTCAGCACTGGCGCGACGATATTCGCCGTCATTTCCGGGAAGAGGTGCGCCAGCGTGGTCTCCATATTCTCCACCTGATCGACGATGATTTCCTTCAGCTTGCCGCTGGAGGTATCCATCACCGTGCCCAGCGGCAAGCGCGGCAGCTTGGCCAGCAGCTGCTGCCGTATGGTTTTCAGGATATTGAAGGTGGCCTTGTGTGAGACGGACAGCGCGCCGTTGTACAGCGCGGTACGCGCGAGGTAACCGCCCAGCGCCGCCAGCAACCACGGCACATACGCGCCCGCCGCGCGCTCGCCCGCAATCAGCAGCACGATAATCTTCGCCGCCGCCAGATAGGGAACGACGCCGCCCACCACGCCGGTAACGGCCAGTGCGATCGCCGCAATGAGCTTGCCATGTTCGTCCTTGCCCATTTCCCAGATTCGCCGGACAGGGCTTTTGTTTTCCATGTTGGACTCCTCCTTTGGTTAGATGTGGCTAACTGATGATTTTATGGAAAGCCGCCGGTTGGGCGGCCTTTCAAGCTATTGTCGCGGGCCGAAGATTTCAAAAAAGCCCGTGCGGTGATATCGGCTGAGAAGTTCGATATATTCGGCGGCTTCCTCGCGGCTCATACCGTGGCGAATAACCTCGAAGATGCTCTCGAAGCGGGATGTAGTCACGATGTGCAGCAGCTTTTCCGTCAACGCATCGCCCAGCTGCGCGGGATAACCCACCGTTTCCATATACTTGTAGGTGTATTCCACCTCAATGCGCACCAGCGCGTCCACGAAATTATGGAAGCGCGTGCCGTAGGATGCGTCCAGCAGCAGCCGGAATTCATCCAGATGGTCATACATGTAATCCACCAGCTCCGCCGTACCGCCGTCGGCGTATTCCGCCATGTGGGCAGCCTGCGCGGCGCGATCCATCTGGTGGAATTCCTCCTGAATTTTCAGGAAGCGTTCGGTCATCTCGTTCAACACCGGCTCGACAATGGCGGAAAACAGTCCTTCCTTGTCCTTGAAGCGCACATAAATGGAATTCGTACTCGTGTCCGCCGCCGCCGCAATGGTGCGCAGCGACGCATCTGTATAGCCCTTATCCAGAAATTCCACCTTCGCACACGCCAGTATGCGCTCCGAAACGCCCTCGATCTGCTTCGCCATGCCGATACTCCTTTTAAATAACGCCGTTTCATAACAGCGTTATTGATTATAATCACAGCACCGGCAAATGTCAACCGCCTTTTTCGTAAAGAATTATCGAAGCGCCCGAACGACGCTTGCAAATATGCGGTGGACATTGTAGAATACAGATACTAGTTAAAATATCTAACCAAAATGAAGGGCGGTGTGATAACTTGGGCGCATTCTGGGGAATTCTGATTCCGTTTCTGGGCACGTCGCTGGGCGCGGCGAGCGTATTTTTTATGAAGGATGCGCTGAGCGACGGCGTGCAGCGCGCACTGACCGGCTTCGCAGCGGGCGTGATGGTGGCGGCAAGCGTATGGAGCCTGCTGATTCCCGCCATTGAGCAGGCCTCCGGAATGGGAAAATGGTCGTTCGTACCCGCCGCGGCAGGTTTCTGGATCGGCGTGCTGTTTCTGCTGGCGCTGGATCACGTCATCCCCCACCTGCACCGCAACAGCGCCAGCGCTGAGGGCCCGAAAAGCCGCCTCCAGCGCACCACGATGATGGTGTTGGCCGTGACGCTGCACAACATTCCGGAGGGCATGGCCGTGGGCGTGGTATATGCGGGCTGGCTTTCGGGCAGCGCGCAGATCACGGCGGCGGGCGCGCTGGCGCTTTCGCTGGGCATCGCCATTCAGAATTTCCCGGAAGGCGCAATCATATCGCTGCCCCTGCGGGCGGAAGGTGCGAGCAGAGGCCGGGCCTTTGCCGGGGGCGTGCTTTCCGGCATTGTGGAACCCATCGGCGCGATGTTGACTCTGCTGGCGGTACAGCTGATCGTGCCGGCGCTGCCATATCTGCTGAGCTTTGCGGCGGGCGCGATGCTCTACGTCGTGGTAGAGGAGCTCATTCCAGAAATGTCGCAGGGCGCGCATTCCAACACCGGCACGCTGTTTTTCGCCTTGGGCTTCAGTGTGATGATGATACTGGATGTGGCACTGGGCTAAGGCGTCGCCGAATAAATCTAAATCGATCCAGCGAACGCGATAATTCCATTTGCCTCGCTTTCAAGCGTTTACGCCGCGAAATGCTTCTTCACCACCCGCCTGCCAATGGCCGCGCCGACAAAGGCAGTCACGACCACGCCGGCGACCAGCGCGATCGCCCAGCCAGATTGCAAAATTTCGGATGCGGCGAGGATATTATCCTGGCGGCCGTCCGTCACCATCTGCTCCGTCATGGATTTTGCAGCGATCGCGTAGGGGTAGACCGTGCTGCCTAGCGCGGCTAACAGCTGATTGATGACATAGCTGGCGGTAAGCGCTTTCCTATTGCCGTAGCCCACCTTTGCGAGCAGCAGCTCTGCAATCGCGCCGGACAGGATAAACAGCACGATATAGGGCAGATAGCCGCCCATAATGCCGCGCACCACGCTGTAAATCAGCATCGCGCCGGGTTTCTTCACGCGGGCGCCAATGATGAAATAGACCACGCCCTCCAGCAGCGCAAAGAATACGGGCATCAGAATGATTGTAATGGGCGTGGCGTAGAGCAGGGAGCTCGCATAAAAGATGACCACATTAATCAGCGCAAGCAGCACGACAGTGATGATATCCCGGATTTTGAGCTTTTGTTCGGTTCCATTTTTCATAGTGAAAATCTCCTTTGGATTTGTATTTTATAAGGCCGCAGCGCGGCGTTATAAGCAGAGGCCAAGCAGTGTGGCCGCGGCCAGCATCAGCAGAAACGCGGCGTCCCACACGGAAAAGTGCAGCGACAGATAGCTGCTCTTGCGGCGCTTCAAATCAATTCCCCGCGTTTCAGCGGATGCGGACAGCGTTTCGGCAATGCGGATGACGCGCATCGCCATGGGCACAGTCAGTATTTCGATATATTCGGGGAGCGCGCGCAGCTTCTGGCGCAGCGATGAAAACACGCCGCGGGTGCGAATCGACTGGCGCAGCAGCTTCATATCGCTCGCCAGCACCGGGAAAAAGCGAAAGTTCACAGCGCAGATCATGATGAACCGCTCCGGCAGGCGCAGCGCCCGGAGCGCCGTCAACGTTCGCCCCGCCTCGTTTCTGCCGATCAGCGCCTGCATGGCGAGGGCCACGGCGATCACGCGCGGAAACAGCGTCAGCGCGAAGGACAGCGCCGTATGCGGCCACAGCGCGTTTGCACCCCACAGCGCCGCAGCCAACGCACCGCCGCCCAGCGCCTGAAGCATCCATCCATCAAAGGCGACCATCACCAACAACGCCGCGCAGACTGCGAACACAAGGGTGTTATTTGAAGTGGAAACGGCGACCAAAGCCGCCATCCAGTACAGCAGCTTCACAGCGGGATGCAGGCGGCAGGGGCGCCGCGGCGCGGGCGCTTTCCCTGCCGCCGCGCCAAATTCTTCTCGCATGCGCCGGTTGATTTCCCGCAGATCCCCGGCTGTGCGTGCCGGAAGCTCCGCTTCGATTCTTCCCCCTGAAAGGTATAGACAGCGATCACAGGCCCGAGCGACCAGTTCCAGATCGTGGGTAATGATCAGCACCGTCTTTTCGCGCCGCATTTCCCGAATCAGTGCCGCACAATCGTCCAGACTCTTTGCATCGAGCCCTGCCGTGGGTTCATCCAGCACAATCAGGGGCTTATCGGAAAGATACGCGATCATCAGCGCCAATTTCTGCATTTGCCCGCCGGAAAGCGAGAACGGATGGCGATCGCGATATTCCCACATGCCGGCGCGCCGGAGCAACCGCTCTGCCCGCGCTGCAAATTCCGGCGTATCGCGATGGCCGTACTTCAGCTCGTTCAAAACGGAATTGGTGAAGAACTGAAGCTCCGCTTCCTGCATGATGAACAACGCCCGCTCCCGCAGCGCCCTCGGTTTCAACCGCCGACCGCCCAGCGTTATTTCACCGCCGTCCGGTGCGTTCAGGCCGGCAATCAGTTTGCCAAGCGTCGTCTTGCCGCAGCCGTTCGCGCCGATCAGGCCCACGATTTCGTGTTCCCGAACGGAAAGCGACGCACCGTTCAGTATTTCCGCCGCACGCTTTCCATAGGCGAAGCGCAGCTGCGATACGGCGAGCAACTCCCCGCCCGCCGGACGCGGCTTTTCCGCCGGAAGTATCCGATCCAGATCGAGCGTCCGAAGCGACAGCGCCGCCAGCGCGTCCTGCGGCAGGCTCTCCAGCTGCTGCGCGCCGTATCGCGCGGTAATTTTCCCGCCGGCCATGACCCAGTATTCGTCGGCCAGCCCGGCCAGATAGTACAGCCGGTGCTCGCTGATCAGCAGCGTCTTTCCCTGCGCCTTCAGCGCGTGCAGAAGCCGCTGCAGCCGCTCGATGGCCGCAAAATCCAGGTTAGCCGTCGGTTCGTCCAGCAGAAGAATATCTGCGTTCATCACCCAGGCGGCCAGTATGGAAACCAATTGCTTTTCACCGCTGGACAGTTCGTACACATTGCGATCCTTCAAATATTCCAACTGAAATGTCCGAAAGGCCTCGTCCACGCGCTCGCGCATTTCTGCTTGCGGTATGCCGCGATTTTCAAGCCCGAAGGCCACCTCGGCGGAGCTGTTTACCGTAAAAAACTGGCTGCGCGGATCCTGAAAGACAGACGCGGCGAGCTCACCGATTTCGCCGGTCGACATCTCCGCGGTATTTCTTTCATTCAGCCGGCAACAACCGGTCAACTCCCCCTCATAAAACCGGGGAATCAGACCATTGACACAGCGCAGCAGCGTGGATTTTCCACAGCCGCTCCCACCGCAGAGCACGACGCAGCGCCCGGCAGGAACGTCCGCCCTTATCGCCTGGAGCGCGGCCTGCGCTTCATTTGCATATCGAAATTCAAGATCCAGGTCTATCATGTCGTTTCCCTACCCCAAAGAATCAGTTAGTTGTATCTAACCAGTAGTCCTTAAAAAAGGCGGACGTACCGCCCGCAAATTTTAGCAAAGCAACGCTTCGCAAAATTGCTTCCAACCCGCATTTGAAAACTCAAGCACCTGCTTCAGGCATTCCAGCATTTCCGCCTGCCCGAGTCGCGCGTCCAGCAGCTGGCGAAAATACCAAAACTGCGAGCTCATTAACAGGCGGATTGCATGGGCGTTCGCTTCCCGGCCATAAACGTCCCTGAAGAACTGCACGGTCTGCCGGGTTTTCATCTCCATCGCGTCTCCGAGCATCACCTCGATGGAGCTTCCATCGCTCCTGCTGAAAAAGAGCGTGCAGTCATCGCCGCGCTCCAGCAGCAGACGGATATAAAGCTCCTCCTCAAAGCGAATCGCGGCGCACAAATCCGCGACGCTGCGGCTCGTCCGCGCCCGTTCATATTCTGCGGCGGCCGGCGCAAACAGCGCCTGATAAGCCGCGAGAAAATCTTGCAGCAGGCTGGTAAACAGCGCGTCCTTGTTCTTATAGCGGGTATAGATCGCGCCGGTGGTCACACCCGCGCGCTCCGAAATTTTATGGATAGACGCCTTCTGAAAGCCGTGCTCGAGAAATTCCGCATATGCGGCCCTGACGATTCCTTCATCCAGAGAATGATCCTTCGTTGCCATGAACGGCCTCCTTCCAACATCAATAACACCATTATTGATAACGGCGTTATTTTAGCATGCAGCGCTGTGACTGTCAAGCGCTTGCGCGCGTATTCGAATGTAAATTCATGTTGAAGGCCCCCGCATCCGTTTCCTTAGAAGCGGAAATGCGGGGGCCTGTACATCAAAAAACCGAAGGTCAATTGCATCTCAAATCGGTTTTTCAGGGAAGCGTGTTTTTTATATCTGCTTCAGATTTCCATAATCTTTCAGTACCGGGCTCCTGTCGCCCACATACCAGTAATCGCAACATTCGCCGCCCAGCGCCTCGGTCTGCGTCCGAATGAGCCGGGCATGCAGCAATTCTGCGAGGAAGTGATCCGTTCTGCACAGATAGGGCAACAGCGCCTCGTAGCCATGCGCCTTCGCGTGCTTTGCGATGGGGCAGCCGACAAGATGAAAGCAAAAGCCTTCCGTGCGATGGTCCGGATTAATCTCCACCTTCCAGCTGTCCATCCATTCGCCCCGAGCCTGATGGGCGCTCTGCATTCTGATGAACCTGCGATAGGTCCTTTCAAAGAGGCGGTAGAGCCACTTGCTCCTGTTGCCGTCCACGAGCTTTCCCAAAAACTTCAGCCGCTCCAGCGCCCGGCGCTTCACAGCCAGCAGCGCCTCGCCGTCGAGCCGGTGATCGCTGGCCTCGTAGAAGGCGAGAATCGTGAACCAGTCCAACATGTTGGCTGCCATCATGTTCTTTCCGAGATCGGGCATTTCCTTCATGAATTCCAGATAGCGCGCTTCGGCCTTCTGGAAAATCTGTTCGGCTTCTCCGGGGAAATGCGCCTGGCAATACTGTTCATAGGGTCCGGCGTACTTGGAAACCGCATAGGCACGCTTCACCTGAATCGCCCCCTTTTACTTCCGGCCCACAATCATTGCAGAATCGCCCAGCATCATCATTGCCGCGCGGCGTTTGGAACCGAAAATCGGCGCGGCCGTTTCCACATATTCGACCCTTTCAAAGCCCAGGTCGCGCAGCTTCTGCGCGAATGCGTTCATATCGCCGTACATTTGCGGCTTCATGTTGTCGTGCAACACGAATACGCCGCCCTTTTTCAGCACGCGCAGGCTTTCCAGCAGCAGCGCCCGCTTGTCCGCGCCCATGATGTTGTGATAGACGTAGTTGCTGATGACCGCGTCGAAGCAATCGTTCGGGAAATTCAGCTTATTGGCGTCGCCGTGAACAAAGCTGCAGCGCCCGCTCACACCCTCGGAGGCCGCGTTCTTTTCACACAGCGCCTTGCTGTAATTATACATCGCGCCCCAGTAATCCAGTCCCACGACTTTGGCGGAGCGCCAGGTCAGCGCCGCGCGAATGGCCAGCGCGCCAGAGCCGCAGCCGACTTCAAGCAGCTGCCCCTTGCCATCGAAATCGAGATTGCTGAGGATCGTCTGATGCACTTTTTCCATCATGCCGCCCTTGCCGAAGGCGTATTGACGGCGAATCCATGCCATCCACCCCACCATCGCCAGCAGAACGACAACGGCAACCGTAAACACGACACCGAGCACGACGCTGTGGAACACTGCGAACGAGAGCGCCGCCAGCGCCGCCGCAAGCAGTATCCCGCCGCCAAACGCATAAAACACGGGATTGGACATCCAGCTGCCGTAATCCTCGCCGTGGGTCCCGATTTTGATCCGCCTTTGCGCCTGAGAGATACTGTTCATCATATCTTTCCATCCCCTCTTCTAAATTGGTGAATACAAGTAAATTGATTTCTGCATGTCTAAAATCAGCCCTTTATGGGAAACCGCCGGGCAGCTACGCAGGCCCGCATAAACAACTAACGGGATTGCGGCGGGCCGGAGAAGCGCGCTCACCCCATCGAATTCAGGAAATCGCGGATTGCCTGAACATAGGCCTGCGCCTTCAGTACGGTGGACAGGTGCCCGCCCGAAACGTAAATGAGTTTCGGCTCATGCATCAGGCGGACGAGATCCTGCTGCATCTGACCGGAGAAGAAATCCTGGTTGGGCAGTATCAGCAGGATCTTGCCCTTCAGCGCCGCAAAATCCGCCGCCACCACGGGCTTCTGATTCATCAGATCCACCAGCAGACCCGTGATATGCACGTCCTTTTCCTGCTTGTAATCCCTAAAAATGGTTTCAAACATGTTTTGCGCGTAGGCGATCTCCTCTGCGCTCTCGTCGCGAATATGGCTCAAGCCGGCCTTAATGAGCCTTGGCTTCAGCTTCTCATAATTGCAGTGCTTCATGTACCACAGCATCACCGGAGCAAGTCGATACTTTCGCTTCAGACGCTTTAGCGTGCTCTCGTCCATGCCGCCGGTAGAAATCAGAACCAGCCCGCCAACCTCGCCCGGATACTTTTGCGTATAGATTTGCGCGACCATGCCGCCGTCGCTGGCGCCGACAAAGACCGGGGCGCAGACGCCGAGCTTCTGGAAGAACGCATGCATGCCGGTCACGAGCGCCTGATTGGTGCGCAGCTCCTGCGGATAATCAAAAAGCAGCACGCGGTTTTCATCGGAAAGCGCGTCCACATAATCCAGCCACATTTCCAGCGTGTTCATTCCGCCGTTGAGCAGAACGAGCGTCCTGCCATCCTCCCTGCCGCTGAGCACATAGCGGAAGCGCGCGCCGTCCACGAGCATGGACTTGCACGGATGCGCGGTTTCAAAGGATTTCAACTTTTCTGAATACAGCATGTTTCTTCCCTCCGTTGATTTTTACGCCCACAAGTAACGCAGGCCACCTCCTGTTCGGCGCAGCGCGGTTCCCTGAATTCGATGAGCCGCATGTATCTGCGCAAAATGCGGTATCTCAACGATAGCCCGGTCATGCTATCCTCCCGCATGCGCGCTCGGGTAACGGATCAGATCGTAGAGCACGCCGCATGCGCCAAACTTGCGTATGCCAGCCAGTTCCATGCCCAGATGCACATATTTATCGCACTTGGATTTCGCGTCCGTCTCCAGAATGACTGGCGCCTGAAGTCGATCGCCCTCCGCAAAGGCCATGTCCATCACACGGCGCATGTAGCCCTGACCCTGATATTCTTCACGCACGCAGACCAGGCCCACAAAGATATACGGCTTTCTTTCCCTGTTGAGCCGCCTGTCCAGCCCCGGTTCGCCCGACGCCATGATTCGCGCAAAGCGAATCAGCGCCTTTAAGGCGGCGGCTTCCCTGCGCAGCGGAGAAGCCTGCCGCGGCCCATGCATGGCGCTCAGCAAGCCCTTTGCCAACGACAGTACGGCCCCGGGCCTTAGCTTTTCGCTTGAATGCCGGTAGGCGATATAGGCCTCGCCCCTTTCGCTCGTGGCATAAAGCATGCCGCCCCGCAGCGCCATCCGCACATAGCCGCAAATGAAGGCCGCCGCCGCGTCCCGGCCGGGAAACGCGTCGATCAGGCCGCGTTCATCGCCGTAATTGTAATAACCGAAGGCATGGCCAATATCGGAAATGACGCTTTCATTCAGCGTATCGACTTTCACGGCGCTCCGCCTTCCCGCTCTTTTCTGAGTACCGCCACCGCGCATGGAATTCTGCCCTCGCACAGCGTGTAGCGCGCATCCGCATATCCCGCGTCAGCAAAGAACTTCTTATAGGAATCCAATGTGAATTCGCGCTTGAAATCCGCGCCGGCCCTGCCGATGACGCTCGAAATGCCGTTGGTAGCGCCGCGCTTTGTCCGGTTCATATAGGTGGGAATGATGATTCGCCCGCCTCTGCGGCACACCCGTTCAAGCTCCCGCAGCGCCCTGTACGGTTCGTCCAACAGGTGGATCACATTCGCGGCCACAACCACATCGAAGCGCTCATCGGGGTAGCGCAGCTGCAATATGTTTCCCTGCTCGAATTTCACATTTGCACATCTTCCATATTTCTTCTCTGCACGCCTGAGCATATTCGAAGAGAAATCCGTCGCAATCAGGCTTCTGCACCGCCCCGCGATCACGCCGCTGAGCAAACCCGTGCCGCACGCGCATTCGAGCACCTCGTCCGTAGGCAGAATCAGTTTCTCCACCGCAGCGCACATTCTCCGGTTCGCGCCCCGGTTAATGATGTTGGCAAATATATCGTATACCCACGCTACCTTGTCCCAGAACATCTGCTCATCCCCCCAAGTTCTATCATCTTGCGAGCTTCAGGCAAAAGTCGCAGCAGTCGTCGCCACGGCCCAACGTCTTTGTTCTGTGCCAGATGAGCTTGGGATGCAGGCCGTCGTAGGTGATGTCGTCGCTGTCGCAAAAGCAGGGGCACAGTTCCGGACAGCCGCAGCGCACGCAGGCGTCGCGGTAGGGACACTTCGTCATATCAATGCGCCAAACGCCGCCGCTGGTTTGAATTTCCCGCGCAGCAAAGCCCGCAGCTTCGCCGAAGAACCTCGGCGTCTGCCTGGCAAAAATTCCTGGCACGCGCCTGTAAAGCCCCGGAATGCGCATCAGCGCGCGAAAGAGCCTTTTCAGCTTCCACGCGCGCCCCGCCACATAGCCGTGAACGGTTTGCAGCGCCTCGTTTTCAGGCATGACGGTTTGCAAAATCTCGTAGGCCGCGACACCCGGCAGTATCTGCCCCTCGAGGTGCATCTTCTGCTCCTTCGACGCACCCACATATTCCGCCCGCAGCGCGCGAAGCCGTTCCTGAAGCGCGGCGTTCAGCGCATCCGTCCGCGCGGGAAAGCGCTGTGCCACGGTATTTTCAAACGCGGAAACGATATAATTCTTCCTCATGCGTGTTGCCTCACCTTCTCAGAAACGGCAAATCCGGCAGGCGGCCATGCTCCATGACGCATGCCAGCATGGCCGCGAAGCCGCGCGGATCGCGAATCTGATATTGCATGTGGTTGTGGCCCTCAAATACCGGATAGTGAGCGCGAGGATAGGCCTGCATCACGGCCGCCCGATATTTAAAGTGCTCCTCGGCGCTGCCGAACTCAAAGTACATGTTTCTTTGCAGCGCTGCCGGCAGCGGCAAAAAGGGCCTGTTTTCCAGGCTGTCTGCCATTTGGCGGCGAAGGTTGCCGCAGGTAAGCACACGGCCCGCGGCGATGAAGTACGGCCTGATGGCCGCGTCGTCGCACCACATGATTTTCCCGAGCGTTTTACCCTTCGACCAGTACAGGCTCCTGATGGCGATGTACAATAGCGGCGCCATCGCGCGACGGATCCCGCGCCCAAGCTGTGCAAACTGTCCGCCGTCGAAAAAAACGTGCGCCACCGGCAGCGAGGTTTGCGCCAGAAACGCCATTGCAAGATCAGCCCCTATGGATGAGGCGACGACCAGCGCGAGGCGCTTCACATTCTGCGCGCGCAGGAAATCTTCCAGCTGCCGCACCTCGTCCGCCTTGCCGGCATACTTCTGCCCCGCACAATAGACCGTGGAGGTCGGAAGAATACAGAAATACTCCGCCTGCAGATGCCTCGCCACCGGTTCGCTGCTCGCGCCGGTCACGCCCATGGCGTGGAAAAACAATATGGCGGGACTGCCAGGATTTCCAAGCGTTTCAAACAGCATGGTTCACACCCCGTTAAATGATAAGCGCCATAATACCCGCGAGCACCGCAGAGATGACCGCCATGCCAATGGTGCCGAAAGTCCACTTCCTGCGCCTGTCGCGCGCGCTGATATAGGGCTTTAAATCCTCGGTGCCGGGAATCGTCCACGCCCCTGTGCGGCCGACCCAGAAATCATCCACAAAAAAGCGGTCGATCAGATTCATGACCGACAGGAGCACGAGCAGCTGCCAGAAGCCCGCCCCAAAGCCGCGCGCGCCGTTGACGGCGTACACAAAGACGAGTACATAGGCAATGTAGCCCGGAATACACAGCACCTTAAAGAGAACGGCATTGCGCCGGATTCGCTCGCGCGTCGTCAGCCCCAGCTCGACGCAGCGCGCCTGCACATCCTCATGATAGAGATGTACCATGCCCACCGCGCCCTTGCGAATGCCGAAGGCGCAAACCAGAACCAGCAGAACGCCAAGCCCCAGGCCTTCCAGAAGTACCTGCAAAATCATCGTCAATTCCTCCCTGCCTTTCCGAGTGTGCGCCGTGCCCACGCGGCGTTCGACAGCATCCAGATCAGCAGCGCCGCGTTTCCGGAGCACTGGCTCAATACGAAATCCCAGGTCGACGGTTCTGCGCCGAGCGCATGCCGGATATCCGGAATCAATGCGAACACCAACTGCCATACCACCATGTGAAAGCCGAACATTTTCCGCGGAAGAAAGCTTCGCCCGCTCAGCACGGCCCACGCGTTGCCGAGTATCAACGCAAGCATACCCGCATATGGAATTGCCAGCGCGGGTGCCAGGCGCGCGTACCGCGCCTGTACGAGCGCGGCGGCTTCCTCCCGCCCGAACAGCGGAGCGAGCGTGCTCGTCCAATCGGCCAGACTGCCGATGATATAGTGCAGCGCGCCGGCGGAAACCAGATACAGCGCGCCGCCCACCAGAATGAGCCGCTGCGTTCCCAGGTACCGCGCGTCGACCTGCGCGTACACGGCGCGCACGGCAAAGGTGCACAGCGCCATGCCCAGCAACCCCGTCGCCAGCAGCAGCGGCAGCCGCCATGTGGGAAAGGCGCCGCTCAGGTAGGCCTCCCGTTCAAACAGCCCGCTGTCTCCCGCAGCCGCAGGAATCAAACTCAGGCACAGGTCACCCACCAGCATCAGTGCGGCGCCGAGCGCACCGAGCAGGCAGTCCCTGCGATATATCCTCCAACCTGTGCGCATATCATTCCCGCCTCCATCTTCCGCCCTGCGACGCGCAAGCCCTACAATGCGCTTTGCGCCGCCAAATTTCACCCGCGTGCACGCTCCTGAACTGCTCTGTCCGCGCTGTCAGTTAGTCTCATCTAACCTACATGCTTTTGAAAAGCCGCCTTGCGGCAGCCTCAAGATTCCTTCGCCATGTATCTGTTATGTATTTTATCACCAGACGCGCAATAAATCAATTGCCTGCAGCTTAAATTATTGTAGACCTTTGCAATCACATTCAGGCATTCAGCCGATTCGGGCCGCGATTATTGCCCGCGGCGGCGAATGTTCATCCCTGAGCGCGGCGCAGGCGCCCTCCGGTCAATGATGAAGAGCGATGGTTCCGCTCCCTGCCCCCAGGGTGCCGAACCATCGCCCGCCCTATTAACTTTTATCCGCGGATAAGGCACAGTATACCGCTGACCAGCGTCACCAGTATGCCCACGACCAGCAGCAGCCAGCCGATGACTTTGCTCACCGTTGTTCCGAACACCGCGTTCTTCTCCACATACATGATCAGCGTAAATATGCCCATCCACACCAGATTCATCATGCCCAGCGGGAACATGACAATCATCAGCGCCGCGCAGCAGCCCGTACAGTGCAGGCCATGGCGCACGCCCATCCGCAGCGCTCCGGAGTTGCCCGGCTTCCAATACTGCATCAGGAAGCTCAGCGGATGCTGACAACCGTGGAGACAGGCGTTTTTCAATTTGCTGTTCTGATATATGCCCGCCAGCAGGAAAATCAGCCCCAGCGCCAGCCAGAGATGCAACGGCTGCGACAAAAACGGGCGAAGCCACTGGAAAAGGAACCAGGCCGCAACCCAGCAGATCAGGCCAAAGCCAAGCCATACAATCAGATAGCCAGCGACAAACATAACCACCATGACCGGCACCTTGCGCCGGTCGTTATAGCGGTCGCGCGCCAGCTTATCCATGCACAGGATCATGGATACGGCGGAGGGCAGCATCATCGCCACACACATGACAAACCACATCGGCACAAACATCCCCAGCGACGGAAGAGAAATACCTGCGATGCCGTTCAGCGCGCGCGCGGCCATCGCCGACTGCATCGCCGCATCCTCTCCGGCATTCATGTCCATGTTCATGCCTGCCATGCCGTCTCCGGAAAGCGCCATGTACAGCCATGCCGCCAGCGTGAATATGGCGATCCATATCAATACCCACTTCGAGCTTTTCTCCATATTCAGCCACTTGGCGACAAAGCTCTTTTCACGTTTCTCCGCCATTATCGTTCCTCCTCACTCAGGCATCCAGCTTCCATGCGGTACAGGCGCTGCGCGCGCTGCATGAAATGCCGTTCATGGCTCACCACCAGCAGCGTCGTGCCCGCCTCGTGAATTTCATCAAATAAGTCCATGATGATTTCCGCCGTAGCTTCATCCAGGCCGTCGGTGGGCTCATCGCTGATGAAGATGGACGGCTGATTCATCAGCGCGCGGGCAATCATGCCGCGGCGCACTTCACCGCCGGACAACTGCCTCGGATAATTGTTCTCCTTGCCATCCAGGCCCACCCGGCGAAGCATTTCAACGGCCAGTGCCTGCGTTTCGGGCTTGAGCGCGTATATCTGCGCGGGCAGCATTACATTTTCCAGCAGCGTCAAGCTGCCGAGCATGCTGAAGCCCTGCATCATGTAGCTCATATCATGATTGCGAATCCACGAAATAGCGGCGTCTTCCCGCTTCCAGAGATCTTCATCTCGAAAGTATATTTTCCCGGAGCTGGGGCGCGTCAGGCCTGCCAGCATGTTCAGCAGCGTGGATTTTCCGCTGCCGCTGCGCCCGGCAATACACACATATTCGCCCTCGCCGATTTCAAGATTCGCATGTTTAACCGCATCGAATGAACAATCCGCGCTCTGATAGCGCTTGCATACATCTTCTATCCGGATCAACATCATTCATTCTCCTTTATCAGGTGGAACACATCCAGCTTTGAAATACGCTTAAGCGATACAGCGCAGGACACGATGCCCGTAAGCAGCGTAAGCCCCAGCGAAAGCAGATAATAGGCGGCAATTTCCGCGTTGCCCGGCATCAGATACGGAATCTCCATTGCGAAACTGATCAGCGATTTAAACGGAAACACGATCATGGCACATACCAGCGCGCTGGCCGCCCAGCCCGCAATGCACAGCGAAAATACTTCGCGCACCAATATAGAATGAATCGCTCTGCGGCTGAAACCCAGGATGCGGTATATGCCAAATTCCCGCGAGCGTTCATTGATGGAAAATACAAACACGACCGCCGTCAGCACCGTACTCATCGCCCAGATCAGCGCGATCACCGCATAGATCACATTTGATATCTGCCGAACCTGCGCCGCGACGCCGCCCAGCATGCTGTCTGTTGAAATCACATCCACATCGTCGACCTCGGCGCGAATTCTTTCAGCCAGAGTTTCCACGCCGGTCGCGGAATCGCTGTTGATCAACACGCAGGAAATCTGATCCGCAGCAATTTGAAGCGGCGCTTCAGCCTGTTCCGCGGAGCGCGCGATCAGCACTTCGGCCGTCGTGCGCGTCATAAAGATGGACGAATCAAAGCCCGTGGCCGTTTCATCCAATTTGGCCACCACATTCAGCGTCTGCCCGAACAGCGTGATCGTGTCGCCCGGAATCGCGTCGATCAGCGAGCCGCACACCACGTCCATATCGCCGGGGTCCCGATGCAGGCTGTCGTATATCCAGGGGCGGATCACAAAATCGCTCTCCGGCTCATAGGCGATCAACTGTACCGGAACGGAACAGCATGCCGCGTTCATTGACTGAATGTAGAGCTGCGACGTAATTTTATCCACGCCCTCTATTTTAGAAAGCTGATCGGCCGTTGCATCGGTAAAATAGAAGGCGCCCTGTTCAGAACGCAGCAACAGGCCTTCGACCTTTTCGTCATATCCAGCCGGCACAACCAGTATTTCCGCGCCCATGCGGTCGGTTGCGCTCTGTAGGCCATTTTGAACCCCGGAGGCCAGCAAAGTACCTGCCAGCGCGACAAATACCAACAAAGCCACCATGCAGATCAGGCAAATCGATCTGCGCTTTCGCTGCATCAAATTGCGGAAAACCAGTTTCCACACGGTTTTGTTCTGTATTTTCATAGAGTTCCTCCATCAATGGCCCGCGTACCCACAGTACGCCAACTCCCCGAACCCGTTGCATGCAACAGATTCGGGGAATGCGTTCATTTAGTTTTTCTTGCCCGGCAGTCCCCGATCACAAAATCCACCAGCGCGCAGACCAGGACCAGGCCTCCCGTCACCATCAGCGCTGGAGAGGTCAACATCCGGCAGTGCATCGCCGCGTTTTTGCATGCGCCGATCAATACCCCCGGCAAAAGGGACACGACCAGGCCGCCTGCGGCCTGTGTCAATTTGAGACACTGGGCCGCAGACACGTCGTTGGCAAACAGCCTTATTACAGCCATCGCCGCCAACAGAATTCCCACGCTTACCGAAGCCATCTTTAAATAATGGCAGCGCATGGGCGCCATCGCGCCCGAAGCGGTTTCCATCTGTGCCGTGCACACCGGCAGCAGCACCGTCGGAATCAGAATAACCAGCGCGGCCAGAACCGCTTGAATACACGCTCCTGCGCCTGCCTTAAAGCGAAACTTCATAAGCCTTCCATCCTTTTATCGATTACATCGGGCAACCGCCGTCGTAATTCTCCTGCCAGATATAGCGGCCGTACACGGCGCTCTTGCCAGAGTTCATGAAGTTGAAGCCGTGGTCGCAATAGAACATCTGATGCGCGTTCGCCAGCACGACGTCGCCGTTCTGGGTCTGCGGATGGCAGTTGCCGAGCACGATTTCGCCCTTATCGTCCGGGCTGGAGAGACCGTTTACGGCGTCCACGATCATATGGCCGACGGTACCGACGGTCACTTCGCGGTGCTGACCTTCAACCACGATATCCACCTTGGCGCGTTCACAGCCGAGCATGACTTCGCGCAGCGCCTTCAGGCCCGCGGGGCAGCCGCCGGCTTCGCCGGTGATAATCTTCTTCAGCGCTTCAAACTGCTCGTCGGTCGCGCGCTCGTCGATATAATAGGCGATGCTCCAGTTTGCGACGCTCATCAGCGGGCCGGGAGAATAGATCGCCAGCGCATAGTTCAGGCCGGACAGATCAACATCCATATAATGACCCTTATCTACGGTGTAGCCCAGCAGCAGATCGCAATGACCCTCAGTCGCCGGCATTGCATTGTTGCCCAGTCCGTTCAGCAGGCAGGGGCACACGGTGGCACAGTTGCAATTCTCGATATACTCGCCTTCAATGCGATATACCTTTTCTTTTTCCAGCTTCTTCATTTTCATTTTCTCCTTTTCGTCTGTCTTTTTCGTAATAATCCGCGCTTATTTCACGGTTACGAACATCAGATTCTCCTTGAATACGCGGGGATGAATCTCATTGCCGATGCCGGGGAGCTCAGAGGGCTTGATTTTGCCGTTGACAGGCAGGTTGTTGCGAATGGCCAGGTCTTTATTGCGGTTGCTCTCATGGCAGATATGATGCTCATGAATCTGGAAATTCGGAATCGCAGTTTCCAGATGCACGGCGACGTCGGTAGAAAGCGGGCTCGCGCACACGTGCGCCTGCACGGAGATATCATAGGCATAGGCCATGTCGCAGATCTTCTTGGCTTCGGTCAGGCCGCCGCAATTGCCGATATCGGGCTGGATAACTTGCAGCGTGCCGGACTCGAAGTAGGGGATATACTGCCAGCGGGAATAGGTACGCTCGCCGGACGCCATCGGCACATGCAGATGACGGCCAACAAACTCCTGCAGCTTCGGAATGGGCGTAACGCTCTCTTCGAAGTAGAAGATATTGTACTTCTCCGCCAGGCGGCCGAGCTGACTCGCGCTCAGTGCGTCGGTGAAGCAGTGGTTCTCCATGATGATGTCCACGCGATCGCCAACCGCTTCGCGGGTCGCGGCGATGCGCTCTTCCACGAACTTGACGCAATCTGCGCTCAGCAGGCGGGTGCGGTTTTCGGAGCAAAGCGGCTCTCCCTTGTATTCGCCGCAGAAGAAATCCGTCTTGATGCAATCATAGCCCTCGGCGATGGCGCGCTTGGCCGCGTCGAAGTACTCCTGGGGCGTCTGGATAATCTTCCAGTCGTCATAATTCTTGCGCCAGCCGGAGAGCTGCAGCTGCGACGCATATGCGCGCAGCTCGGAACGGAACTTGCCGCCCAGCAGCGCATACAGCGGACGATTGAGCGCCTTGCCCTTGATATCCCACAGTGCGATATCGATTGCGGACATTGCGGCGAAGGTCATCGGGCCGCCGTTCTGGCACCAGAAGGTATTCTTATACAGGTGATCCCAGATTACCTCGTTCTCCATCGGATCCATGCCGATGATCATTTCCGCCAGATCATGCAGCATGCCGAACGCGGAACGCGCGCCCACCATGTAGGTTACAGCCGCTTCGCCGTCGCCATAAATACCTTCATCGGTATAGATGCGGCAAAATACCGGATGCCAGCCGTCAGAAACCGGAACATCAATTTTGGCCATAATAACGTCTACTTTGGTGATTTTCATTTGATTTTCCTCCTCTTTATTTTCCGCCGAGATATGCCTGCTTTACGCGCACATCGTTGATCAGATCACTGCTCTTGCCGGAGAGCGAAATTACGCCGTTTTCCAGAATGTAGGCGCGGTCAGAGATGCTCAGCGCCTTGTATGCATTCTGTTCCACCAGCAGCACCGGCAATTTCATTTCCGAACGGATGCGCTGAATGGTTTCAAATACTTCGCTTACGATGATCGGCGCCAGGCCCAGCGACGGTTCATCGAACATAATAATTTTAGGGCGGCTCATCAGGCCGCGCGCGATGGCCAGCATCTGCTGTTCGCCGCCGGAAAGCGTGCCCGCCTTCTGGCGATAGCGCTCCTTGAGCCTCGGAAACATCGCATACATTTCATTGTACAGTTCATCCATCTGCGCTGCGGTAAACTTCTGGCTGTATGCGCCCATGCGAAGGTTTTCCTGCACGCTCAGCTTGGGGAAGATATATCTTCCTTCAGGAACATACACAATGCCCTCTTTTACGATTTGCGGCGTCTTTACCTTGGTAATATCCGTACCGTTATAGAGGATGCTTCCATGCTGAGGCTTTACGATGTTCATGATGCTTTTCATCAAAGTGGACTTTCCGGCGCCGTTTGCGCCGATGATGGAAACGATCTCCTGTGCATCGATTTCCAGGCTGATATTCTTCAGTGCCTGAATCGCTCCGTAATAGGCGCTGATATTCTGAACCTGAAGCATCATGTGCGTTCCCTCCTCCTGATTTTATTGCGCGACATATTCATCCCCCAGATAGGCCTTGATTACGTCGTCGTTATTCTGAATCTCCTCCGGCGTTCCTTCAGCGATTTTTTTGCCGAAGTTCAGCACGGTGATCTGATGACAGATGGTCATAACAACATCCATGTTATGCTCAATCAGGAACAGATCGATGCCGCTGTCAAAAGTCTTGTGCAGAATATCGATAAATTCTGCGCGCTCCGTGGGGTTCAGGCCCGCCGCCGGCTCGTCCAGAAGAATCAGCTTCGGCTGAAGCATCAGCGCGCGGCCAAGCTCGGTCACCTTCTGACGGCCATATGCCAGATTGCCTACCTTTTGATCCTTCAGCGCATATACGCCGATATCATTGGCAATCTGCTCGGCCTGTTCGCGCATTTCACGCTCAAAGCGGTTACTTTCACCGACACAGGCCAGATAGCGAATCAGGCCGCCGCGCGTATGCTTGCTGTGCCCGCCAATCATGATGTTTTCCAATACGGTCAGCGTCGGAAACAGCTTGATATTCTGAAAGGTTCGGCCAACGCCCGCGCGCGCAATCTTGTCCGTCGCCCAATGGGTTATGTTCTGGCCATCGAAGCGTATCTCGCCCGCGGTGGGCTTCAGCGTACCGTTGATCATGCTCAGGGTTGTGGTTTTGCCCGCGCCGTTGGGACCGATAAGCGCATGAATTTCGCGTTTGCGAACATTGATATCAACGTTCTCCACGGCCGTCAGACCTTCGAAACGCTTGGTAAGCCCCTTCACCTGCAGGATATATTCAGAAGACGGAAGTTCTCTGCTCATTATCAGCACGCTCCCTTCCCGCTTTGCTGCGAAAGCTTCTTTTTACGGATGGACTCGCGGATGCGTCCGGGAGTGGCAACCAGTCCTTCAGGATTGAACACGATGGCGCCAAGGATGATCACCGCATAGATCAGCTTGTAATAATCGCCCAGGAAGCGCAGAAGCTCCGGCGCAAAGGCGACCACAAACGCGCCGACCAGGCAGCCGTATATGGAACCGCGTCCGCCGAGAATCAGCATTACCAGAAAGGATACCGAAAGGTCGGTGGTAAAGGTCGTGGGCGAGATATAGCCGTTGAAGCTGGCATACAGGCAACCCGCAATGCTGGCAAATACGGTGGACACAATAAACGCCATAACTTTAATATTCGCCAGATTGATGCCGCAGGTCTCCACCGCTTCCACATTGTCGCGCACCGCAATGAAAGCGCGCCCAAACTTGGAACGGATAATGCGGTCGGATATCGCGATGAAAATCACCAGTATCACCAGAAGGAAATACAGGTTCTGCGTGGGCGTTTTAATCGACAGCCCAAAGAGATTGAACTGCTGAATTTCGCGAATGCCGTTTGCGCCGCCCGCAAAATTCCAGGTTCTGAGGAACTGGCGCACGATTTCGCAGAAACCGATGGTCGTCAGCGAAAGATACACGCCGTTGACGCGCAGTGAGGGATATCCCAGCAACAGGCCGATCAGCACGCCCACAACTATCGAAGCCAGCAGGCTGATCCACGGCGAAACATTCAGCTTGGTGGAGAGCAGCGCCGCCGTATATGCGCCCAGCGCGAACACGCCCGCCGTGCCCATGTTCATCTGCCCGGCCATGCCCGTGATAAAATTCAGTCCCAACACGATGATGCTGTAAATAATCGCCTGGCAAAATATAGTTACATAATAATCGTTTGCGCCAAGCGTGGGCATCAGAGCAACAACAATGCACGCAAGCAATGCAGGAATCCATTTTTTGATGCCGTTCATATTGTTCATGCTCCTTTCCCTATTTCTTAGCCGTCAATCCGTCAGGCTTGATCAGCAGGAATACGATCATCATCATAAAGGCGATGATGTCCTTATACATTGCAGGCACTGCGAGGCAGGCAAAGTTTTCAATCAAGCCCAGAACAATGCCGCCAATAATTGCGCCGTTGATATCGCCGAAACCGCCGATAACGCCCGCGGCAAAGCCCTTCATGCCGATCATATCCGCCATGGCCTGCTGCGCGGTATACAGCGGAACGACCATGATGCCGATGATGCCGCAGATGGCAAAGCTCAGTCCGATGGAAAACGCCATATTCCGATTGACGTTGATGCCCATCAGCGCAGCCGCCGTCTTATCCTGCGCCACGCAGGTCATCGCCTGGCCGGTCTTGGTCTTGGCAATAAACAGTTTAAGCAAAACACTGACAATCAGCGCCACAATCATAATGCAGATATTGGCTCTGGAGGTTGTCACAGCGCCCAGCTTTACGGTGCCAGCAAGGAATTTGCCGCTGGAAAGCGGAACCGGTCCCCAGATACGCACCGCAGCCTCGGTCATCACCGTTCCCAGCATAACCGTGGCCATGATCGCGATCAGCCTCGTATACTTTTGCAGCGGAATGAATATCATAAATGCAATAATCACGCCTATAAGCACGATCGCAATCAGCGAGAGCGCAATTGCCGGCAGCGCGGCGCCGTTCATTATCTTTAAAAATGTGCCGGCGAAGATATAGGCGCACAGCGTAATGGTTTTTGCATGCGCAAAGTTCAAAAGTGAACATGCATTAAAAATCAGCGTGTATTCAATCGCAACCAGCGCATAGATAAAACCGGAAGTTACGCCGCTTATTGCAAGCTGACAAATCGTTGCAAGCACCCTTTTTCCCTCCTCCATCCAATATTGGGTAAATTTAGCACGGTTCCGACACCGAACTGGCGATCAGAACCGTGCTGCCGCTTATTTATTTGGTTTTAATATTTTATTGATAATTAGTGGAGATCCGCCTCAACGCTCTTGATATAGGTCAGTTCGCCGTTGTCAATGCGGCCGATGGCTGCGCAGCTCGCCATTTCGATGTTGCCGAAGTGGTGATAGTTGCCCAGAATGGTCTTGCAGCTTTCAGTCTCGCGCATGGCCTGCAGGAAGGCCTGCGTATCGGTGGAACCGGCGCGCTCATAGGCGTCCTTGATCATGTAGATCGTGGAATAGGCGGTCGGGCAGTCGTAGGACAGGGACTCTGCGCCGTAGAGCTCAGTGTACTTCTCAACGAAGGCCTTCAGCTCGGGCTCGTCCGCGGTCATGATGGCGTCGCAGATGCTGTACCAGCCCTCAACCCAGGTCGCGCACACGTCCAGGGTCGCCTTCTGGCAAAGGCCAGCGGAACCGAGCACGGGGCACTCCAGGCCCTGCTCAGCGATGCAGCGGGAAGCCACGGTGAAGCCAGTGCCGGTAGACCACACGACCAGCAGGTCGGGGTTCGCATTCTTCAGATTCAGAACCTGCGCGGTAGCGTCCGGGTCGTCTTGATTGAAGGTCTCGCTGACGCAGTTGATGCCGTTTTCATCGCAGTAGGCCTTGATCGTGTCGTAGCCGCCAACGCCGAAATCGCTGTTTACATACAGAACCGCAACGGTGCTGTTCTCGTCCAGGTTGAATTCATCCTTGGCGAAGGTCATCGCGACGGAGCCCATCACGCTGTCGGAAGAACGCATTCTGAACACATATTCATTATCGATCTCAGCGAGCTTCGGGCTGGTGCCGGAGAGCAGCAGCGGGATGCCGGCTTCCTTCACGCTCTTTTCAACGGCCAGGCCTGCGCCGGAAAGCGCGCAGCCAATGATCATATCCAGATCGCCGCGAGCAAGAAGCTTGTTGCACGCATTCACCGCCATGTCGGTGGTCATGCCCATGTCCTCGCCGTAGAGTACGAGCTGCTTGCCCAGAACGCCGCCGGCTTCGTTGATTTCGTTAATGGCCATCTCATAGGAGTTACGATAGGCTGCGCCGGAGAGCGGCTCAGTCGTCAAAATGAGCATCGCGCCCAGATTGATCGTGTCCTTTTCCTCGGCAACGGCGCCAACGCCCATTGCGAGAACCATCGCCACACAGAGAATCATTGTAACCAGTTTCTTCATTGTAGGTTTCCTCCTTAAATATTATTCAAGGATATCCGCGTTTCCGCTTCATCCTCAAACGCAACCTTCATGATCGCTCTGTGCCCGGCAGCGATCGTACTAAACGCCTTCCACCATGCTTTTGCGCGTCACCAGATGCGGCATGATGGTAATGCAGCGCTCGTTTAATCCCTTGGCGCTATCCGCCAGATAATCCAGCAGCATCTTGGCCGCACCCGTGCCCAGCTGCACATGATCGTTATGAACCGTGCTCAGCGGCGGCGTAATATGGGCGGCGTAATCGATATCGTCACAACCGATCACGGCCACATCCTCCGGCACGCGCAGGCCATATTCCCGCAGGGCTTCAATCACGCCCCAGGCGGAATCGTCGTTCGAACAGGCTATCGCCGTATCGCGCACGTCCAGGCCTTCTTCAAGCAGCTTTCGCATCCGCTCATAACCGTCGTTAAAGGAAAACCCACATTCGTACCAACTGATCCGCTCTCTGGGAACGCCCACCTTTTTCAGGTAAGCATGAAAGCACTCAATACGCATGCTCGCATTGGGATACTGCATCTGCCCCGAACCGCCCAAATACATGAATTTGGACTTGGCCGTCTTGCAGCACAGCGCCATCGTCATTTCCATGCCCGCCCAGTTGTCCGTACCGATAAAACCAATATTGCTGCACCGCCCCTCAGGCGCATCCTTCGAATCCGGGAATTCCAGGCGCTGCACCATCACCATCGGCTTGCCCGCCAGTTTCGGCACATCCCGTTTGCGAAACAGGGCCGCAATATTGATGATTCCATCCACGTTCGCTCCGATAAAGGATTCAATCAGCTCGATTTCGCGCGCATAGTCGTAATTGTCGTTTCCAATGCACACCGAGTAGCCTCTGCTGTACGCAAATTTCTCAATGCTCTTGAGTACCAGCCCGTAGAACTGAACCGAGGTATCTGGCAAAATCACCGCGATCTGCGACGTCTGCTTCACTCGCAAGCTGCGTGCGCTCGCGTTCGGAATATAATTCACAGCTTCCATCGTGCTGCGAACCTTCGCCACGAGCTCCGGATTCACGTACTTCTTCCCGGTAATTACATTGGATACAGTCGCAACAGATACTCCCGCCAATTGCGCGACTTCCTTCATCGTCATGATTTCCACTCCCGCCTCTTGTGTATTTCAAAACATTTCTGTTTTCACGCACTTTAATCGATTAATTAATCGATTAAACACATGATAGCACAGTGCGGTATATTTGTCAATCCACGCGAAGTACACGCTGCCAAATACTGGCGCTTTTGCAGAATTTTAGTCGATTAATTTAATTCCACATAGCGTTCATATTATTCAGCGTCGGTTAATCGATTAATTAATCGATTAATTGTATTATATCATGTTGCCCTCGCTTTGTCAATAAGCATTTGCTACATTTTCGATATATTTATCATATCGTCTATAATTATTGCATTTTGCATCTTTGTATTTGAAAATTAAATGCACTTTGCCGCATTTGTTGATATACAATTCAATCGCACGCAGAACGGAACGTCGTCTTGCGGGCCTACCCCACTGCACTTATGAAACGAGTCGCATCCAATACTTCCCACGGTTCCTTCATTTTCTTCATATCGGCGTGCCCATGCCTGTACGCCACTCGGCATGCCGGGCCTTTACACGCCTCGCCGGCCTCCGCGCCGCCAAGCCCGGTGGCCCGTGTCGTTTGGTAACCCGTAATCACCGTCCTCGCCCAGGCCGCGCCTTAGCATGCCGCAGCGGATATCCCGAATCATTCGCAACGTCCAAAGCATCGTTTATATTAAAAGAACGTCAGCCCTCAACGTGACAGATTATCTCCAGTTTACGACATGCCCGCGCACGAACCGGCCATGTCGATGAACACGCCAAAGTGCATAAAAACCAAAGATTTCCCTAGCTCTTATCCATCCTGTTCTTCTGCTCGCGAAGCCGAACCTGCTCCGGGTCCTTCAGGGAAGGCAGGCCGATTGCATACAACACGTCCTCCCATATACGAAAGCGCTTTCTGATTTCAACCAGATTATCGACTTCCCGGCGAGTCGGCGACCGTCCCAACTTTAGCGCCTGCTGCGCCACAGGCTTCAGCAGCGCGATGTCCTGTTCCGTCAACGCTTCGCCACGCCGCCAGAAATGCTTCTTCCCCGTTCGATGCGAAATCATATCCTGATATTTCCAATTGCTCATAAATAAGTTTTATTTTCCGATAATTTATAATTTTTTGGCCCTCAGATGCGCCCAGTATGAATCATCGGCGCATCCAAGGACATATTTGCGGCTTACTGCCACTTTGCATAGAGTATCGTTTTGCGTTTCTTCACCTTATCGACGCCCGCATACCACGGGTCGTTCAGCGCCTGATCCTTATACCAGCCGCTGAACACGGAATAGCCGCGCACCGGTACCGGCAGATCATCCAACGTATCGTTCTTCTTCACCCTGACGGCGTCAATGGGCGCGCCGCCGTTCGTTTCAAATATCACGCGGCAACCGCGCCTGAACAGCAGAAGCAGAATCAGCAGCAGGAGCAGCGCGCCCGGCAACAGCAGCCACCACGGCCACCACGCGCTCAGGCAATCGCCGAGTCCGGCAAACAGATTTCTAATCCAGTTCCACGCATTGGCGAAAATGTTGCGCTGCGGGTCGCCTTCTGCCCACTTCGCATAGAGTGTCATATTGGAATCGACCGTATCCTCATCAAAGTTCCATTCCTGCGTAAGATCTATATCCCGATACCAGCCCGCAACATGCCAGCCGGACTTCACCGGTTCTTCCGGCCTTGCCAGCTTTTCGCCGTAGAGCACGGTTATATCCTCAATCGGCGTGCCGCCGTTGGTTTCGAAGCTGACGACGCACTCGTCGGACACAATCAGCGTCAGGTCGTTAGCTGTGGCCTGATAGGCGTCGCTGCCATCGCGAATGGATACCTTGTAGTTTTCATTGGTCAGTTTGCTGATGCCCGTATCGGCTAAAATCTCCATCTGAAACGTGCCCACAAGCTGATTTGCCTTCCACTGCGCACCGTCGGCAAAGGATACGTAATTCATATAAAATTCGCGCGAGCCGTCGATGAGCGGCACATCCTTCGTGCGAACGTCCGCGCTGACGATGGAGCCATCCTCAATGATCCGAACGAATTCATCATCATATCTGATTTCGTTCTGCATGGCGTACATGGTGTAGGCAGATGTACTGTCCGTGCGCTGAAGCGTAAATACGACCGTAATGATGTCACCCTTTTGCACGCGCACTTCGTGCTGACCGTTCACATTCAAATCAAACGTATAGTTGCGCTTCTGGTTCACGGCCAGCGCCGTCTGGGCAGACAGGAGCAGCGCCAACAGCAGAAATCCTGCGATGAATCGTTTCATAGCTTTTCCCCTTTAATGTCTACAAGCCCGCAGCCCCGAAAAGCTCGGGACTGTGGGCATCGGATTGCATTTTGCGGGAACAGCCGGCGGCAACAGCGCGCCGCCAGCGGTTCCCTGTGGTCGTTACTTACTTGCGGACAATGGATACGATGGCGGTAACATCCGACACATCGATCTGCTTGTCCTTGCTCACATCCGCGCGCAGCATCTTTTCCATGCTGACCACGGAGAAATCATGATAGTTGGCATTGTACAGGTCGTACACCAGCTGTGCGTCGTTCAGGTCGACCTTGTTGGACATGTTCACATCGCCGGTGTAGTCTACCATCTTGCTCGCCTTGTCGCCGTCGGCCATCGCAACATGCTTCGTCGCTTCCTCGGCGCTGAATGTGCCGTTCACGGATACCAGATACGCGAACGCCTGATATTCCTCGGACCAGAACATCGCCGTGCCGTCGTAGGCAAACACCTTGCCCGCGGGCATTGCCGCGCCAGCCTTTGCCGTAACCAGATAGACGTTGTACGCCGTGCCGGACTTATCCTCGGCCTTGAAGTACAGGTTCACATTGACCTGAGCCGCCGGTTCGGGCAGCGTAATCACGATATCGCCCGTAATGTCCGCACCGGAAATCACGTAGGTCGTGTTGCCGTCAGCGTTCGCCGTACCGTTTGCCAGCGCGTATTCCGCGCCGCCGATGGTCACGCTGGGCTTGCCTTCCGCACGGGCCGCGGGCACGGTGAAGCTGTAATCCTTCAGATATTCGGCAGTCGCTTCGCCGGTCACATCCGCGGGCTTGGTCACGTTGTACACGCCGCCAAAGAAGATCTCAACATCGCCTGCAAACGGACCCGAAATCGTCCAGCTGCCGTTCGCGCCAGCCGTGACGTCCACTTCAGCGCCATTTACGGTCGCCTTATAGGGCTTCGCAGACTTCGCATAGGGATTCGTGAAGGCGTAGCTCTGAGCATCCTTTGCAACCTTTGCCATCTCCTTCGCGTCTGCACCGTTCAGGTAGGCCGTAACGCTGCGCATCGTTTCTTCCTGAGATTTCTTTTCCTTATTGATCACGATGGCAATGTTGCCGGTCACGTCTTCACCTGCGATTTCATATTCGCCGGTCACGGAAACGGCTTTCCCGCCGACAGTTACGCTGATGGTGTAGTTGTAATCCGCATCCTTGTTGATCGTGAAACGATAGGTCTGTCCGTGCTTTGCCGTCGCTTCGCCGCTCGCATCGCCAGCGCCAGTGCCGGTAATGGTCACGGTATAGGTCTTGGGATTGATTACGATCTCAACCGTAGTATCCTCAGTCGGGTTCGGAATGGTATAAGAGCCGTCCTCATTGGGCGCGACCTTTTCGCCATTCACCCGCACCTCGTCGATCTGCTTGCCGTCGTCAGGCGCATCGGGCTTGAAGGAAGTAGACTCGCCTTCAGTGGCCGGGATCGTGGTCTTGCCGCCGTCGACCGTGCCGCCGGTAACCGGAATTTCGAAGCTCTTCTTCACATTCAAAATCACTTCGTTATTCAGCACCTTGATGGCTTGCAGGTCGTCGCTTACGGCGACGCTCTTGCCATTGGCAAACGCAGCGTTCTCGGGCAGCGTCACCTTCGCCTCGCCCGCGGCCTTCGCCTTGAAGCGCAGCGTTACCAGCGCGTTTTCGCCGCTGACGGTCTTGCTCGCACCGAAGCCGGAAACGGTCACGGTGCTGCCGTTTACATCCACATAGTTGTAATCGCTCTCGGTGTTCAGGCCGGTGGAGCCCAGATACTCGAGATTATCGGAGAAGTTCACGCCAAACTGGAAGGCGTTGTAGGTTTCTTCCGCATTGCCGGAATCGACATACAGATCCACCTCGATCTCCTCGCCCACCTTCACGCTCGTCTGATCGCAGCCGAGCAGCGCGGTAAGGCCTTCCACCCTGGGCTGAGCAGGTACGGTGATCTCGTACGTCTTGCGCAGCGCAACGCCTTCGGAATTGACGTTGTTGTTCGGCCACGCGCGGATCTCCACTTCGCCCTCGCCGACGATCGTCACCTTCGCGGTGCTCGCACCATCCGGATCGGTCAGCATTTCAACGGTTGCGACGTCCTTGTTCGTGGAATCCCACTTGGTATCCTGGTACGACGCGTTCGCCGGATCGTAGGCAGCCTTCAGAATCAGCGTATCGCCGACCTCGTAGGTGCCCTTGGTATTGCCGTTCTCATCCGTAAGGGTCAGACTATCGACCTTCACCTTGATGAAGTTGACGCTGATCTTGACGGTCGAGGTCACGGTCGGGTCATCCTTCAGAGTCGCCACAACGGGGATAACACTGAGGATGCCATATGTGTTCTTGATGGACAGCATATGCGTATCCGCATCATAGCGCAATGCCGCGCGGATGGTGTTGTTCAGCACGCCGTCCAGATCGACCTTCAGGTCGTACTCAAGGCCCGCCGGTTCGGTGGTCACCTTCACGACCTTCGTGATGTCCACGCCGTCACGGCCGTACACCTTCGGGAAGTTCGAGGCGCTGGAGCTGTCATAGTTCGCTTCAACCGTGATGGACTTCACACTCGTTACGGTCACTTCGCAGGTCGCGAACTTGGTGTCATCCTTCGCGATCGTCGCCTTGATGGTCGTGGTACCCGCCTTCAGCGCGGTCACGACGCCTTTTTCAACGGTAGCGACTTCTTCGTTTTCGCTCGTCCAGACGATTTCCGAATTCGCGGTTTCAGGCTTGACCGTCGCTGTCAGGGTCGCGGTTTCGCCTTCCTTCAGCTCGACTGCGGTCGGCTCCACGGTTACGCTCTCCACCGCCGCCGCGGGCTCGATTACGACAGTCGTATCAAACGAGCTTGCCGCCTTCTTGTTCGCAGCGCTTCTGTAGAAGCCCGGGCTGCGCACGGTCGCGGTCGTTTTCTCGGTCACGTCATTCGCCTTCAGGGTGAAGCTGCCGTCATCGTTGTTGGTAACGGTAATGCCGCTGCCGGACTGGAGCTTGAAGCTCTTGCTGCTGGCAGTCGTGCCGGAGTAGACGAGGTCGGTCTTGCCGGGCATTCCCTTTGCGAACAGGGTGATCTCCTCGCCCGCATTCAGGGTGATCGTCGGCAGGGTACTGCCGTAAGCATTCTCCGCATATGTACCCTGAATATCGCCGTTCGCGTCGACCACCGCAAAGTAATCGACATAGCTCGGGTCGACATAGGCGTTGATCGTGTACTTCGTATTTCTATAGTCTCTGGTCGCCACTTCAGCTTCGACCGGCTCGCCGTAGCAATAGACCTGCTCGAACACGGTGATCTGCGCGCTGCCTTCGCCGACGGCGGTCAGCGCATTGTTCTCGTCAACGGTCACAACGTCGGTGTTCGACGATTTGAAGATGAACTTCGTATTCGCCGCCGCGACCTTGTTATTGCTCGCATTGTACAGCACATAGGTGAACTTGAACGTATCGCCGACTGCCGGGAACGCGGAATAGTTGCTGTAACGGTTCTTCGCGATGCCCTCCACGCCGTTGATCGTGATCTTGGACGCCGATTCGGTCACGACGACATTTGCAGAAAGCGTCTTGCCATCCGGCAGCGTCGCGGTGATAGAACCGTTCGCGCCTTCGTCCTTTCCGTGGGCGTTGATATAGAACACGCCGTCCGGATCGGAGGAATTGTGATAGGCGTTCATAAAGACATTGTCCTTATTCTCGACCGCCCAGTTCTCATTCGGCATATCTGCAACGATCTCGCCGTTGTTCACGACCGCGATGCGGTATTCCTGAATGAAGTTTGCGCCGTTCGCCCAGTTGTTGATGTAAATCGTATCGCCGACCGGAATGAATTCATACGCGGTCTTGCTGCCCTTGCAGTACGCCAGATACGCATTGCTGTAATCCGGCGCCTTTTCGACCGTCAGATAGATATTGCCCCAGCTGCCGTTGGGCTGGAAGTCGCCGGAGGTACGGTCGAATTCAATGCTGATGGACGTCAGGTCCGCAGCTTCCTTCAGGCCCTTCACCACCAAAGTGGTATCGTCCTTAACGGTCACTTCCAGAATGGAAGCATCCTTGGCGGAAGCGCTCTTGATCTTCAGCGGCGCGCCGTCCGGAACTGCTTTTACGGTGAATTCGGTCTCGCGGCCTTCAACGACGGAGGTCTTGGTATAGATATACTTGCCCGCGCCGGTGAGGTCATAGTCGCGCTCCAGCTTTTCACCGTTCAGATACCAGTTGTAAGCCTTGGCATAATTGCCGGAATACACGTTGATCGGAACGGAGCGCAGCTCGTCCGGTTCGTCCTTATGACCCAGCTTCATGCTGATTACGACATAAACCTGCGTCGTGCCATCGCCGGTCAGCGTTACCTTGCCGTTTTCATCGACGGTCGCAACGCTCTCGTCCATGCTGCGGAAGGTCACCTTGTTGGTGGCGAGCTTATCCGCATCCTTCATGATGCTGTTCTGATACAGCAGGTTGTAGGCGGGCGTGAACGAATCGCCGGTCGTGCCGACATAGTCGTAATGCTTATTGGTGACCTGCCAGGAATTGAATCCATCCGCGCCGTTCAGACCGGTGAGCGAGATCTTGGTCGCCAGATACACCATTTCCAGCTTCGCAGTGAGCTCCGTGCCGTCCGGCAGCGTCGCAATCAGCGCGTTGGAGCCGAGCTTGCCGCCGCTCGCGCGCGCATTGACGCACACGCCGGGCGTATACTGGCTTTCATTCATGGTGTCGAACTGCGCGTTGTCCTTATTCTCAAGCACCCATTCAACGCCTTCGATCGGCTTGCCGTCCAGCATCGCGAAGAATCCTGCGGCGCCCGTCCAGCTCACGTCGTCGGCTACCGCGCCGTGCGCATTCAGGTAAACGGTCTCATCGCCGACTGCCTTATAAGTGTAGGGGCTTTCTTCAGTGCCCTTGCCCAGGCGAACCGCCAGATACGCGCCGGTGTAATCCTGCTTCGCCGTTACGGTGACTTCGCAGGTCGCGGTCTTGGTCGCATCCGCTTTGCTCGCCGCGGTGATGGTCGCCGTGCCCGCGCCAACTGCGGTCACAACGCCGTTTTCAACAGTCGCAACGTTCGAATCGGAGGTAGACCAGACAACCGCCTGATCTGCATCTGCGGGCTCGACCGTCGCGGTCAGGGTTGCAGTATCGCCAGTATTCAGCGAAAGCTCGGCCTTATCCAGCGTTATGCTCTCGACCGCCGGAGCAAGCTTCAGGACGAAGGTCTTCTTGACGGTGTCCGTATCGCTGGTCGCATTCTTGACCGCGCTCTGATAGATCGCCACGCGCAGCTGGAGCGTGAGCTCGTCGCCGGCGTTCGCAATGCCCCATCTCGTGAGCTTCTCGGGCGTGATCTCGAGATCGCCGTTCGCGGTGAGGCCGCTGAACTTATTGTTGTCGCTTCCGTCGCCGGTCAGGCGCACCCACTGATATTCGGGAGTATACGCCTCGTTGGTCACGTCCCACCCTGCGTTGAAGGTGAGCGTTTCGCCGGAATTTATGACGATCGTCTCGGTCACTTCTTCGCCGTCCTTCATGACCTTTGCGGCGGTCGCGAGACCGGGCGTAAAGTGCAGCGTCTGAACCTTCGTGGTCGTGGTTCCATTGTAGGGAACCTTGCCGTTCAGTTCCGCCTTGCCGTAGCCACCCTTCCAGATCACGGTGCCGTATTCATCAATAGAAGCGATGGTATCGACGTTCGTGCCCTTGAGCGCCCATTCGACGGCCTTCAGGGTCTTGTTCGTCGCATCTGCCGGCTTGTAGGTCGCCTTCATGACGATCTTCTTGCCGACATCCGCATCCTTATCAACGACGTAGACATACGCGCTGCTGTTCTTGTTTACGCGCTGAAGCTCGGAATTCGCCGTGTCGATCGACCAGTTAATGCTGGTGAGCTTAACTTCCTCGGTCACGGTGATTTCGCAGCTTGCAGTCTTGCTTTCGTCCAGCGTGCTCTTCGCGGTGATATTCGCGGTGCCAGCTGCAACCGCAGTTACAGTGCCATCGTTGGAAACGGTCGCGATTTCTTCATTATCGGAGGACCATACGACGCCCTGATCCACGGTCTCGGGATTGACCGTCGCGGTGAGCTTGCCGATGTTGAAGCCGTCGCACAGAACGAGGTTCATGCTGGTCTTATCCAGCACAACGCTCTCCACGCCGGAGGGCGCCTTGATGTTTACCGTCAGCGTGAACGATGTCGGATACATCTTGTTGACCTGGCTCTTAT